>CAYTJS010000199.1:0-7370 GCA_964438115.1 uncultured Iamiaceae bacterium | reverse complement strand
CGGGGGCTCGACCCCGTTTCCCTCGGCCGGTCCCGCCCCGGGCGGGCCCGGCGGCGGCGGGGGGGGTGGCGGCAACCCGCCCGAGGAGCCCACCGACGTCGTCCTGACCCCGGTGGTGGCCTTCGCCTCGAGCGGCATCGCCTTCCCGGTCCTCGCCGTTCTCAGCCTGGCCGCGGCCTACGGCATCGTCGAGGTCAGCCGCCGACGGCGGCGGGGCGTGGTCGTCGAGGACGGCCCGCCGTGAGGGTGACCGCGCGGCTCGGCGCCGCGCTGGTTCTCGCGGGCCTCCTCGGCGTGGGCGCCGTCGCCGCCGGCGCGGCAGCCGGGGCCCAGGACCGGCCCGAGGGCGAACGCGCCGGCTCCGTCGTCGTCAGCGAGCCCGACGGCACGGCGCTGGCCGAGGGCGGCAGCGCCACGCCCTTCGTCCTCCGTCTTCCCGACGGGGCTGCCTGCCCGGGTGACAGCGTCGACGAGGACTACCGGATCCAGAGTTTCATCGTCCCCGACGGGGTGGACCCCGGCGGGCTCACCTATGAGTCGACCAAGCCCGCTGGCGAGGGTCGATGGGCGCTCTATGCGGTGAACAGCAACCCCTTCGTCCAGGGGCTCACGGCGATGGCCGCCCAACCCGGTGGTCCCGGGCTGATCGAGGACCTTCCCGTCTTCGACTTCGTCGTCTTCCCTCCCGGCACCCTCGCCGAGGGTCCGAACCGGATCGGCATCGCCTGCACGCAGTTCAACGAGACGGTCCGGTACTGGGACACCGAGCTGGTCCTGACCGACGCCCCCCAGGACGAGCCCGCCGAGCTGACCTGGGTGGCCACCGCCACACCGGCCGAGGACGGCGGATCGAACGCGTGGGCCGGCTGGCTGGCGGCCGTCCTGGTCGCCGCCGTCCTGCTCGGCGGCGGCGTCCTCGTCCTGCGTCGCCGCCGGGCCCCGTGAGTCGTTCGGGTTCGCGGACCCCCCACCCGCTCCGTATCCCCCTGGCGGTGTCCCTGATCGCGACGCTGGCCGCGGCCGTGGCGGTCGGGTTCGCGCCGGCGGCGGGCGCCGTGGAGCCGGCGACGGCGACCGTCGTGGCCCCGGGTGCCGGTGATCGGCCGCTCTCGCGCGGGGGGAGTGCCACCGCCTTCACGCTGGACCTCGGGCGGGATCCGACCTGTCCCGGTGACAGCGCCGGCGCCAACTTCCGCCTCCAGAGCTTCATGGTCCCCGCCTCGGCCTCCCTCGACGCTCTTCGTTTCGGGGCCAACGGCCCGGCCGTCGTGGCGGGGGAGTTCCGCCAGCCCCTCTTCGCCGTGGACAGCAGTCCCTACGTCGACGAGCTCACCGACGTCGCCGTGCCGCCGGAGACCACCGGTGGCATCTCGCAGCTCCCGGCCTTCGACTTCGCCGTGTTCTCGCCGGGTGACGTCCCGGCCGGTGACTACGCGATCGGCATCGCCTGCACCCGCGGGCCGGCGGGGGCCGACCAGGTTCGGGCGCTGTGGCGGGCGCGGATCTCGGTGACGGTGGCCGCCGACGATCGACCGGCCGGCATCACCTGGCGGACGGCGGCACCGGCGACGGTGCCGACCGCCACCGCTGCGACGCGCGCCGGCGGCGGTGATGGCGCCGGGGGCACGGGCCGCGCCGGCGGTGGTGGCGGAGGTCCGACGACCACGACGACGCCGGCCGACGGGACCACGACGACCACCACCGAGGTGGCGTTGGCCGGCACCGAGCCGTCCGAGCCGTCGGTGGCCGACACGATCGGGGCGCTGCCCCTCACCGGATCCACGCCGGGCCACCTACTGGTGTGGGGTGTCGTCCTGCTGCTCGTCGGGCGGGTGGTCTACCTGCTGGCCCGACGCCCGAGGGTGGTGTCCCCCGGCGATGACTGACGTGGTCCCCGACACGGAGGAGACGGACTCGACGGAGGCGACGCGTTCGACCGTGGCCGAGCGCGTCGCGGCCCTTCGGGACCGGTTCCGCCGGCCCCCCCGGGACCGCTCGGCCCCGTTGCCCCCACTGGGTCCACGGGCCCAACTGCTGCGCGCCGTGCTGATCGTGGTCCTCGTCCTCGGGGCCAGCCTCCTGCTGGAGCTGCTCGTGGTCAGCGGGTTCGAGCAGCGGGCGGCCCAACAGCGGCTGTTCGACCAGTTCCGGGGCGAGCTGGCCCTGGGCACGGCGCCGGTCGGCCCCACCGACTTCGAGGGCCAGGTCCTGGCCATCGGCGAGCCCGTGGCCTACCTCGAGATCCCGACCATCGGCGTGCGCCAGGTCGTGGTCGAGGGCACCTCGCCCGGTGCCCTCTTCGCCGGCCCCGGTCACCGTCGTGACTCCCCGTTCCCCGGCCAGGAAGGGGTGGCGGTGGTGATGGGGCGCCGGGCCTCCTTCGGCGGACCCTTCGCCCGCATCGCCGACCTGCACGCCGGGGACCCCATCCGGGTGGTCACCGGCCTGGGCACCTTCGAGTACGAGGTGATGGGCGTCCGAGGTGACGGTGACCCCGTGCCGCCGCTGCCCGAGGAGGGCGAGGGGCGCTTGATGCTGGCCACCGCCGACGGTGCCCCCTTCGTGCCCGACGGGGTGATCCGGGTGGACGCCGAGCTGACCGGTGAGCCTGCGGGTGGGGCGACGGTCCTGCTCGGCCCGGGGAGCCTGCCGGCCCGGGAGGACTACATGGGTACCGACACCGGGACCCTGTACGCCCTGGTCCTCTGGCTCGAGGTGCTCATCGCCGTCACCGCCGCCGCTGTCTGGTCCTGGCACCGCTGGAGCAAGGTCAAGACCTGGGTGGTCTTCGTGCCGCCGCTGGTGCTCGCCGGCCTCTTCGTCTCGAACGAGATGGCCCGATTGCTGCCGAACCTGCTGTGACCACCCCCACGTGATGCCCGAGGAGCCTGTCGTGTCCGACGTCGACGTCCCCCCGCCCTACCGCCTCGTCGGTGACGAGGCCGAACGGGCCACCTTCCCCGGTGGCGCCGTGGTCCAGGTCGTCGCCGGTGACCCCGGCGCCACCGAGCTGACCGTGGCCGAGGTCCATCCGGCCACGGTGGTGGTCACCACCGACCGGCTGCTGGCCGTCGAGGGTGACCTCGAGTGGGAGTGGTACCTCGATGACGTCGAGGCCCTCCACCACGGCGACGAGGAGGCCTGGACCATCGTGGTCGTCCCCGGCGTGGGCGATCACGGCGTGGCCGTGGCGCCCGGTCAGGTCGAGGAGTTCCGGCGCCTCCTCGGGGAGGGTCCCCAGGCCCCTGTGGCGACCAACGGCCACCGGGCCGAGACGGCGGTGCCCCCGCTGCTCGGGGCGGATCCCGTGGTCGCACCGGACCCGGCGCCGGCCGGGACGACGAACGGCACGCCCGACGGTGACGCCGGCGGCGACGGGGACCGCTTGGTGCTCGACGGCGCGGCCGACCTGGCCCCGTGGTGGGCGGCAGCCGCCGGGCCCGCGACCGAGCCCGACGTCCCCGTGATCGGGGCCGTGGCCGCCCTCGACGGTGACGGCGCCGAGCTGGCCGAGCACGCCGGGCGGATGCGGACGTTGCGGACCCGGCTGGCCAAGGTCCGGACCCGAGCCGGTCATGCCGCGGCACCGGCCCCGCCGGCAACCCTCGCCACCCTCGAGGCCCGGGAGATCTCGGCCTGGTTCGGCAACCACCACGTCCTCGACCGGGTGTCGCTGACCATGCCGGCCGGCCAGGTGACGGCCCTCATCGGTCCGTCCGGCTGCGGCAAGAGCACCTTCCTGCGGATCCTCAACCGGATGCACGAGATGATCGCCTCGGCCTCGCTGTCCGGGGAGGTCCTCCTCGACGGCGAGGACGTCTACGACGTCGACAAGAAGCTGGCCGACGCCCGTCGCTACATCGGGATGGTGTTCCAGAAGCCGAACCCCTTCCCGGCCATGTCCATCTACGACAACGTGGTGGCCAGCTTCCGGCTGACCGGCCTGAAGATGAGCGCCGACGCCAAGGACGAGGTGGTCGAGTCCTGTCTCACCAAGGCGGGCCTGTGGACCGAGGTCCGCGATCGTCTGCGCATGCCCGGCGGTGGGCTCTCCGGCGGCCAGCAGCAGCGGCTCTGCATCGCCCGGGCGCTGGCCATCCGGCCCCGGGTGCTGCTCATGGACGAGCCCTGTTCGGCCCTCGACCCGACCTCGACCCGCCGCATCGAGCAGACCATCACCGAGTTGGCCTCGGAGGTCACCATCGTGATCGTCACCCACAACATGCAGCAGGCCGCCCGGGTGTCGAACCAGTGCGCGTTCTTCCTCGCCGAGGCGGGCACGCCCGGGGTGATCGTGGAGCACGGGCCCACCGAACTCATGTTCGGCTCGCCCCAGGACGAGCGGACGAACGACTACGTGAACGGGCGCTTCGGATAGACGGCAGGTGAACGTTCGGCGCGAGCGCCCAACGTTCACCCGGGCGCCATCCGGGCGATGAAGTCGCTCCGTCATGATGCCGGCGTCGGGTCGACGAGCGGCCCGTACCGGGGAGGGCGGACTGCGCCGCTCCCGGACCCAAGAGGGAGCAGATCAGCGTATGAAGTCATTCCCATGCAAGGTGGGGGCGGTCAGGGCGATCGCCCTGGCCGCGTGCCTCGCCGTCGGTTCGGCCGTCGTCGCCTTCGGCATGCCGTCCGCCGGTGCCGACCCCCAGATCGACACCGCCTTCGTGGGCGTCGGGTCCGACACGACCCAGGACGTCATGAACGCCCATGCCGGCTTCGTCAACGGCACGGCCTACCCGCCCGCCGTCAGCACGGCGGCCACCGGTTACAAGGGTGTCGTCTCCTGGGACGCCATCGTCCCCGGAGCGACCGACAACTGCATCACCCCGAAGCTGCGGGCCCCGACGATCTACCGGTCCAACGGCTCGAGCGAAGGGCGGCGGGCGCTCAGTCGCGCCATCGACGGCAGCCCCTACGGCCCGGTGGCCCAGTGCGGCGGCTCCAAGTCCGTCGCCGGCCTCATCGACTACGCCCGGTCGTCGTCGGGCCCCGCCAGCGGTGACGTGGGCACGGCCCTGACCTACATCCCCTTCGGCCGGGATGGCATCGGGTTCGCCTACTACGCCAACGGCGTGACGCCGGTGACTTCACTCACCCGGGCCCAGCTCACCGCCCTGTTCACCACGGGCCCCCAGGTCATCGGTGGCGTGAACATCATCCCCTGCGGCATCCAGCTCGGTTCGGGGACCTTCTCCTTCTGGAACTCGGTGACCACGGCGACCTCGACCCAGGAGGCGGCGGCGACGGCGACCTGCAACGCCGCCGGCAACGGCCAGCGCCTCCAGGAGAACTCCCCGGCCGACCTCAAGGCCAAGGGCGACGCCCTGGTCGGTAGCCAGGTGATCGTCGGCTACTCGGGGGCGGCCTTCATCGCCCAGTCGAACGGGGTGGCATCGAAGGACGCCGTGGCCGGTGTCGAGATGGGTGCGATCAGCAACAACGGCTCGGGCACCGACCTGGGCCTTCCCTACACGGGCACCGCTCCGAACCTGACGCCCAGCAGCACCTACTACGGCGACAGCGTCTTCGGCCGGAACGTCTACAACGTCGTCGACACCGCCCGGATCACCGGGTTCGGCAACAACGACCTGAAGAGCATCTTCGTGGGCCCGACCTCGGCCATGTGCTCGGCCGAGTCCCAGGCGGTCACCAACACCTTCGGCTTCGCCAGCACCGCGAGCTGCGGCTCCACGACCATCACGGGCTCGCTGCTCTCGGGCATCCAGTAGCAGCCGGCCGGCTCACGATTCCACCTTCGGAAAGGACGACTTCGTGCGAGCACGACTCAAGAGGACCCTGGCGGGGGTCGCGGCATTCGCGACCCTCATCACGGTCAGCCCCTTCGTCGGCGGCGCTCCGGCGTCGGCGGCGACCGACAACGGCACGGCGACGCTGACCCCCACCTCGGGGACCAGCGCCACCAGCGTCACCATCGGCCTCGGCGCCGACCCGACCTGCCCCGGCGACACCGCCGGTGGCGGCTACCGGGTGCAGAGCTTCATGATCCCGGCAGAGGCCGACGTCGACGGGACCCTGCGGTTCAACAGCAACGGCCCGACCCAGGTCGACGGTGAGTTCCGCCAGCCGTTGTTCGACGCCACCACCAACCCCTACGTCAACGAGAGCACGGACCAGGCGGTCGCCCCGGCCGTCACCGGCCGGATCTCGTCGCTGCCCCAGTTCACCTGGGGGCCGACCTTCGCTCCCGGTGACATCCCGGCCGGCGCCTACCGCATCGGCATCGCCTGCACCCTCGGCCCACCCGGCCCGACCCAGCTGGTGTCCTACTGGTCGAAGCTGATCACGGTGACGGCCACGGGTGTCGGCAGCGGCGGTCCCTCCCAGTTCGACTGGGCCCAGGGGGCCGTCCCGCGGGCGCCGGTGCTGGCGTCGCCGCTCGGCATCGGTGACACCACGCTGACGGCCACCTTCACCCAGCCCGGTACGCCGGACCCGGCCGTCACGGAGTACACCGCGACGGCCACCCCGACCGGTGGGGGCACGCCCGTGACGGCGACGGGGACCGCCTCGCCGATCACCATCACCGGCCTGACCACCGGCACGTCGTACAACGTGACCGTCCGGGGCACCAACGCCAAGGGTGACAGCGCCGAGAGCAACGTGGTGGCCGGTACGCCGGCGCCGCCCGCGGACTACGGCGTCGACGGGGAGATCCGTCGCTCGTCGCAGGCCACCTACGTGGGCAACGGGGTGTACAACGCCACCGGCGCCGGCCAGACCCGCACCGCCACGGTGCGTCGGGGTCAGTCGACCGACTTCCTGGTCCGGGTCCGCAACGAGGGCAACACCACCGACTCGCTGCGGATGAAGGGCACGGCCGGCAACAACCGGTTCACCGTGCGCTACTTCAACGGCAGCACCAACGTCACCAGCCAGGTGGTGGCGGGCACCTTCCAGTTCGGGAGCGTGCCGGCCAACGCCACCCGGACGCTGAAGGTGCGTTTCACCGTGGCGGCCAACGCCACCGTGGGCTCGTCCCGCAGCGTCCTGGTCACGGCGACCTCCGTGGGTGACACCGCCGAGAAGGACGCGGTCAAGGCCACGGTGACCGCATCCCGGTAGCTCGGGGTCGATGAGCGCAACCGGTCGGGGGCGGTGGTTCCGGCGTGATGCCGGGGCCGTCGCCCCCGGGCGCGCCCCGATGACGGTCGCCCTCGCCCTGCTGGCGGCGGCGACGGTGGTGCCGGTGGTACCGACGGTCGCCCCGGCGGCGGCCCAGGTGCCGTCCGCCACGACCGTCCCGGCCCCGGCCCCGGCCCCGGCCACCGGTCCCGCCCCGGCGCCGCCGGTGACGACGGTCGACCCCTCCCCCCGCATCCGCGTGCTGCTGGCCCGGATCGCCG
>CAYTJS010000198.1:0-7474 GCA_964438115.1 uncultured Iamiaceae bacterium | reverse complement strand
CATCCACTGCGACCTCTGCGTCGAGGCCTGCCCCACCGAGGCCATCACCGAGTCGAAGCTCTTCGAGTTCTCCTTCACCAACCGCCAGGACGCCATCTACACCCGCGACGAGCTGCTCGTGGGCGACGACGGCAGGCCCCAGCAGCTCCCGTGGGAGGACTGGCGCCCGGGCGAGGACGAACACACCTCGGCCTGGATGCGGGCCACCGCCCCCGCCGGCAACGCCGACTTCCAGGGCGTCGTGGGCTGGTCGGGCGAGCTGGGCTACGGCGTCCGTGCCCCCGAGCAGGGCCAACGGGCCGCCGCCCCCGTCACCGCCGACGATCCCGGCGCCGATGAGACGCCCGCCGACGAGGGGGCGGGGCACTGATGGAGCTCGCCGTCTTCCTCGTCGCGGGGGCCATCGTCCTCGGCGGCGCCATCGGGGTCATCGCCTTCCGCAACCCGGTGCACAACGCCCTGTCGCTCATCGCCACCCTCTTCGGCGTGGCCGTGCTCTTCGTGGCCCAGGAGGCCCACCTGCTGGCCGCCGTGCAGGTCATGGTCTACGCCGGCGCCATCGTGGTCCTCTTCCTGTTCGTGATCATGCTGCTCGGCGTCGACAAGGCCGAGTCCCTGGCCGAGGAGCCCCTGAAGGGCCAGCGTCCGCTCGCCCTGGTGGCCGGGGCCGCCTTCCTCGGCCTGTTGCTGGTGGTCATCGTGGGCGCCGACACCCCGGTCACCGGCGGGCCGGCCCTGCTGGCCGGCTTCGGTGACCGCACCAACGTCGAGGCCCTGGCCCGGGTGCTCTTCAGCGACGACGTCTTCGCCTTCGAGGTGACGGCCCTGCTGCTGACCATCGCCGTCATCGGCGCCGTGGTCCTGGCCCGGCGCCCCGACCCCGATCCCGCCGAGGCCGACCTCGAGGCGGGGGGGGAGGGCTGATGGAGGTCACCACCACCTGGTACCTGGTCCTCGGCGCCCTGCTCTTCACCATCGGCGGCGTGGGCCTGCTCGTCCGGCGCAACCCGCTGGTCATGTTCATGTGCGTCGAGCTGATGCTCAACGCCGTCAACCTCACCTTCGTCGCCTTCGGGCGGGCCCTGGGCGACCTCGGCGGCCAGGTGGTCGTCTTCTTCGTGCTCGTGGTCGCCGCCGCCGAGGTGGTGATCGGCCTGGCCCTCATCGTCGCCGTCCTGCGCCGGCGTCCGGGGGCCACCGCCGACGACGTCGCGGTGCTCAAGGGGTAGGGATGCTCGAACTCGTCTGGTTGGTGCCCGCCCTGCCCCTCGCCGGCTTCCTGGTCCTGCTGTTCCTGGGCAAGCGGCTGGGCGAGCCGTGGGCCGGCTGGCTGGCCACCGCCGCCCTCACCGGCTCCTTCGTCACCGCCGTCGTCGTGTGGGTCGGCCTGCGCGACCTCCCGGGCGAGGAGCGGCAGTTCACCCAGGTCCTCTTCGAATGGATGCCCTCGGGGGGTCTGCGGGTCGACCTCGGGTTCCTCGTGGACCCGCTGTCGATCACGATGGTGCTGTTCGTCACCGGCGTGGGCTCGCTGATCCACCTCTACTCGATCGGCTACATGCACGGGGACGAGGAGTTCCCCCGCTTCTTCGCCCTCCTCAACCTCTTCGCCTTCTTCATGCTGATGCTGGTGCTCGGGGACAACCTCCTCGTCACCTTCCTCGGCTGGGAGGGCGTGGGCCTCTGCTCCTACCAGCTCATCTCCTTCTGGTACCGCGACACGCCCAACGCCGTGGCCGGCAAGAAGGCCTTCGTCACCAACCGCATCGGTGACTGGGGCTTCCTCGTCGCCATGTTCTTCACCTTCGGCGCCGTCGGGTCGCTCAACTACCTCGACCTGAACGCCCAGGCGCCGGTGCTGGCCACCACCACGGCCACCGCCATCGCCGCCCTCCTCTTCGTGGGCGCCGTCGGCAAGTCGGCCCAGCTGCCGCTCTTCGTCTGGCTCCCCGACGCCATGGCGGGCCCGACGCCGGTCTCGGCCCTCATCCACGCCGCCACCATGGTCACCGCCGGCGTCTACCTGATGATCCGGGTCAACCCGGTGCTGGCGGTCTCGGAGTCATGGCTGCCCGACCTGATCGCCTGGGTCGGCGTGGGCACGGCGCTGGTGGCCGCCACCATCGCCCTGGCCCAGAACGACATCAAGAAGGTGCTGGCCTACTCCACGATCAGCCAGCTGGGCTACACGTTCCTGGCCGTGGGGTCGGGGGCCTACGTCGCCGCCCTCTTCCACGTCGTGACCCACGCCTTCTTCAAGGCCCTGCTGTTCCTCGGCTCGGGCTCGGTCATCCACGGGATGGGCGGCGAGCAGGACATGCGCCGGATGGGCGGGCTGCGCAAGGTGATGCCGGTCACCGCCGTCACCTTCATCGTGGGCTGGCTGGCCATCGCCGGCGTGCCCCCCTTCGCCGGCTTCTGGTCCAAGGACGAGATCCTGGTCTTCAGCTTCGACCGCAGCCCGCTGCTCTGGGCCGTGGGCCTGGTCACCGCCGTGCTCACCGCCTTCTACATGAGCCGCCAGGTCTTCCTCGTCTTCTTCGGCGACCGGCGCTGGGACGAGGACGTGCACCCGCACGAGTCGCCCTGGACCATGACGCTGCCCCTCGTGGTGCTGGCCGGTCTGGCCCTGGTCGGCGGTCTCATGAACATGCCCTTCAGCGACGACCTGAAGGTCTTCGAGCACTGGCTGGAGCCGGTGGTCCACGGGGCCGAGGCCGAGCTGGGCGTGCCCGGCGCCACCATGTGGATCCTGGGCCTGGTGACGGTGGGCCTCGGCCTGCTGGGCATCGCCGCCGCCTGGGCCATCTACCTGAAGCACAAGCGGCCGCCGATCGAGCCCACGGTGCTGGCCCACGGCTGGTACATCGACGAGACCATCGCCCGCACCGTCGACGGCCCCGGCCGGGCCGCCTTCGAGGGCGCCGCCGCCTTCGACCGGGTGGTCATCGACGGCGCCGTCAACGGGGTGGGTGCCGCGGTGCGGGGCGCCGGTGGCGGCCTGCGTCGGGTCCAGACCGGCTACGTGCGCAACTACGCCCTGCTGCTCGCCGCCGGCGTGGTGGCCCTCCTCCTCTACGTCGTGGTGACGGTGGCATGAGCTCGGGTCTCGACTTCCCCATCCTCACCGTCCTGACGGTCCTGCCCGCCGCGGGCGCCGCCCTCATCGCCGTGTTGCCCAAGCGCAACACCGAGCTGCTGAAGGCCACCGCCGTGCTCACGAGCATCGCCGTGGCCGCCCTCGGCGGCTGGCTCCTCGTCGAGTTCGAGGTCGGGGTCGAGGGCTTCCAGTTCGTCACCGACCAGACCTGGGTCGCCGACCTCGGGATCTCCTGGCACCTCGGCGTGGACGGCATCTCGCTGCTGCTCGTCGCCCTGACGGTGCTGCTGTTCCCGATCGCCCTGCTGGCGGCCAACCCGCACCACGACGCCAAGCCGTACTACGCCTGGTTGCTCCTGCTCGAGGCGGGCTGCATCGGCACCTTCCTGGCCCTGGACCTCTTCGTCTTCTTCGTGATGTTCGAGATCGTCCTGGTGCCGATGTACTTCCTCATCGGTGGGTGGGGCTACGCCGACCGGGTCTACGCCGCCCTCAAGTTCTTCCTGTACACGATGTTCGGCTCGGCCCTGATGCTGGTGGGCATCCTCACCACGGTCGTGCTCCACGCCCGGGCCACCGGCGACCTGACCTTCGACCTGGTCGAGATCGCCACCAGCCAGTCGCTGGCCACGGTCACGGCCCGGTGGGTGTTCCTGGCCTTCGCCCTGGCCTTCGCCATCAAGACGCCCCTGTTCCCCGTCCACACCTGGCTGCCGGACGCCCACACGCAGGCGCCCACGGCGGGCTCGGTGATCCTGGCCGGGATCATGCTGAAGCTGGGCACCTACGGCTTCGTCCGCTTCGGCCTCTACCTGTTCCCGGAGGCGGCGACCTACTTCGCCCCGCTGCTCGTGACCCTGGGGGTCGTCGGGATCCTCTACGCGGCCGTGGTGGCCACGATGCAGAAGGACCTGAAGCGGTTGGTGGCCTACTCCTCGGTGGCCCACCTCGGCTTCATCATCCTGGGCACCTTCGCCATCACCAACCAGGGCCTGTCGGGCTCGGTGCTGCAGATGGTCAACCACGGCCTGTCCACCGGCGCCCTCTTCATCCTGGTCGGGATCATCTACGAGCGCCGCCACACCCGCCAGATCGCCGAGCTGGGCGGTCTGCAGAAGCCGGCCCCCGTGCTGGCCTTCATCTTCACCGTGGTCATGCTCAGCTCGATCGGCCTCCCCGGCCTGAACGGCTTCACCGGCGAGTTCCTCATCCTGCTGGGCTCGTTCCTCACCCGGGAGTGGTGGGCGGTGGTCGCCGCCGCCGGGGTCATCCTCGCCGCCCTCTACCTGCTCTGGGCCTACCAGCGGGTGTTCCACGGCCCGGCCGAGGGCGACAACGCCACCGTGAAGGACATGACGGCCTGGGAGGTGGCGGTGATGGTGCCGCTGCTGGCTCTCATCCTCTTCCTCGGCCTCTACCCCAAGCCCGCCCTGGAGCGCATCGAGCCGGCCGTCGACCAGCTCATCGCCCACGTCGAGGCCAACAGCGACTTCCGCGAGCCCGCGGTGGCCACCCGGGGCCCGTTGCCCGCCCCCGAGGGTGAGCACGATGGGGACGAGCACAGCGAGAGCGAGGCAGAGGGATGATCGCCGTCCTGCTGGCCCAGGTCGACGAGCTCGATCCGGTCGAGGCGCCCGACGTCGCCTGGCACGCCCTGCTGCCGCTGATCGTGCTGGCCGCCGGCGCGGTCCTGTTGATCCTCCTGGCGTCGCTGCTGCGGCGCTGGGTGACCCCCGCCTTCAACGCCACCTTCACCGCCCTGGTGGCCCTCGGCGGCCTGGGCGCCACCGTCTACCTGTGGCAGCGGGTCCAGGACGAGGGTCCCAGCTCGACCCTCGCCGGCGCCGTGGTGGTGGACGGCTTCGGGACGTTCCTGACCGGCGTCATCTGCATCGCCGTGTTCCTGGCCGCCTTGGTGGGCGACCACTACGTCCGCCGCGAGCGCCTCGACGGGCCCGAGTGGCACGTGCTGATGCTGCTGTCGGCGGCGGGCGGGGTGGTCATGGCCATCGCCGGCGACCTGATCGTCATCTTCCTCGGCCTCGAGGTGCTCTCCATCGCCGCCTACGTCCTGGCCGCCATGCAGCGCCACCGCAGCGAATCCCAGGAGGCCGGCCTCAAGTACTTCGTCCTGGGCGCCTTCTCGTCGGCCTTCTTCCTCTACGGCATCGCCTTCGTCTACGGCGCCACCGGTTCCACCAACCTGGCCTCGGTGGCCGGCTACCTGGCCCAGAACGTGCTGCTCGACGAGGGCATCCTGCTCGTGGGCCTGGCCCTGCTCCTCGTCGGCTTCGGCTTCAAGGTGGGTGCCGCCCCGTTCCACACCTGGGCCCCCGACGTCTACCAGGGCGCCCCGTCGCCGGCGGTCAGCTACATGGCCGCCGCCGTCAAGGTGGCCGCCTTCGCCGCCCTGCTGCGGGTCTTCGTCACCACCTTCGACCAGTGGGCCGTCCAGTGGCAGCCCATGGTCTACGCCCTGGCCGTGCTCAGCCTCGTCGTGGGTGCCGTCCTCGCCGCCGTCCAGACCGACGTCAAGCGGATGATGGCCTACTCGTCGGTCAACCACGCCGGGTTCATCCTGCTGGGGGTCGAGGCGGCCTCGCCCGACGGCACCATCGCCGTCCTCTTCTACCTGGCCGCCTACAGCGTCATCGTCGCCGGGACCTTCGGCGTCATCGCCGTGGTGGCCGGTCCCGGCGACCGCCGGACCACCCTCGACGACTACAAGGGCCTCTCCCGGCGTCGCCCCGCCCTGGCCCTCGGCTTCGCCGTCCTGCTCTTCGCCCAGGCCGGGGTGCCGCTGACCTCGGGCTTCTTCGCCAAGTTCGAGGCCATCCTCGCCGCCGTCGACGTGAGCTCGTACTGGCTGGCGATCGTGGCCATGCTCACCGCCGTGGTGACCGCCTTCGTCTACCTGCGGGTGGTCGTGGCCATGTTCATGGCCGACGTGGACGAGGCCGACGAGCGGGCCCCCGAGGAGATCCCCTGGGCCGCCGGCCTGGGCATCGGCCTGGCCGTGGTCGCCACCGTGGTGGTCGGGATCCTGCCCTGGCTGGTCACCGACCTGGCCGCCGAGGCCATCCCGGTGCTCGTCGCCAGCGGCGGCTGAGTCGTGCCTCCCCTGCGCCTGGAGCGTGAGGGCGAGGTGCTCGTTGTCCACCTGGACGACGACGACAACCGTTTCCACGAGGCCTCCCTGGCCGCCTGGTCCGAGGCCCTCGACGAGGTCGAGGCCACGACGGGTCCCGCCGCCCTCGTCGTCACCGGCACCGGGAAGTTCTTCTCCAACGGCTTCGACCTGGACGGCCTGATCGAGCGGGGCACCATCGGCGAGGCCATCCCCGGCCTCCTCGGCCTCTTCGCCCGCCTGCTGCGGCTGCCGCTCTACACGGTGGCGGCCCTGAACGGCCACGCCTTCGCCGCCGGGGCGATGCTGTCCCTGGCCGCCGACGCCCGGGTCATGCGGTCCGACCGGGGCTACTGGTGCCTGCCCGAGGCCGACATGGGGGTCCCCCTGGCCCCGGGCATGACCGCCCTCATCCAGGCCAAGCTGCCGCCGGGCACGGCCCACGACGCCATCCTCACCGCCCGGCGCTACGGCGGCCCCGACGCCGTCGCCGCCGGCATCGTCGACGAGGCCGTGGCCGAGGACCGGGTGCTCGAGCGGGCCGTCGAGCTGGCCGGCGCCCGGGCTGCGATCTCGCGGGAGGCCACCGTGTCGCTGCGGACCGGCATGTACGGGCCCCTGCTGGCTGTCCTCGACGCCGGCGAGGTCCCGTAGCCCCGTACGCGGCCCGTGTTGTGACGGCGACGGGTCCCGGTCCTAGGGTGGCGAACCGTGCCCGAGCGCGTCATCGGCCCCGCGGACCCCGCCGGGGCCCTGGCTGACCTGCGGAGCGCCCGCCGCCGCAACCGGGTGGCCCAGATCCACTGGATCGACGCCCTCTACCAGGTCTACGTCACCGCATTCTTCTCGATCATCGCCGTCCTGCTGGTGTCGGGGTGGCTCGCCGGTGACCGCCTGGGCCCGTGGCGGACCTTCCTGGTGTCCCGGGAGGGGCCCGACGTGATCGGCATCGGCGTGGCCGCGGCCATCCTCGTGGGGCTGCGCTCCGGGGCCCGTGGCGGCCCGGTGGCGGTCGAGGCGGCCGATGCCCGCCACGTCCTGCTGGCCCCCATCGACCGGGCGCTGGCCCTCCGGGGCCCGGTGCTGCGCCAGCTCCGCTTCGGTGCCTTCGCCGCCGTGGTCGTGGGCGCCCTCGGCGGCCAGTTCGCCGCCCGCCGCCTGACCGGCGGCTCCCCCGTCGCCTGGGTCGCGTGCGGCGCCCTGGCCACCCTCGTCATCCTCGGCCTCGGCTACGGCGCGGCGCTCCT
>CAYTJS010000197.1:0-7492 GCA_964438115.1 uncultured Iamiaceae bacterium | reverse complement strand
GGGTGGGGTGGCGGGGGGCGGGCCTAGGGTCCGGCCGTGGACGACGGGGAGCTGACGGGGCGGACCTACCTGGTGACGGGGGCCAACACCGGGATCGGGCGGGCCACCGCCGAGGACCTGGCCCGGCGGGGTGGGCGGGTGGTGCTGGCCGGCCGTTCCGAGGAGAAGACCCGACCGGTCATGGTGGCCATCACGGCGACCACGGGCAACGACGACCTGGACTTCCTCGAGCTGGACCTCACCGACCTCGACTCGGTGCACGCCGCCGCCCGCACCCTGCACGAGCGGAGCGAGCCCATCGACGTCCTCGTCGCCAACGCCGGCGTGGCCGGCCAGCGGGGCGAGACGGCCCAGGGCTGGGAGCTGGCCTTCGGCGTGAACCACCTGGGCCACTTCCTGTTCGTCACCTCGGTGCTCGACCTGCTCCGGGCCCCGTCCCGGGTGGTCGTCGTGTCCTCGCAGGCCCACGCCGACGCCAAGGACCTCGACGAGGCCCACCTGCGGGGCCGCACCCGCTCGATCACGGGGCTCCCCGAGTACGCCCGCTCGAAGCTGGCCAACGTCCTCTTCGCCCAAGAGTTGGGCCGGCGCCACGACCCTGCCGAGCTGACGACCTACGCCCTGCACCCCGGCGTGATCGCCTCCGACATCTGGCGCCGGATCCCCTGGCCCATCCGGCCGATCATGACCCGGGCCATGACGTCGACCGACGAGGGCGCCCGCACCTCGCTCTGGTGCGCCACCGACCCCGACCTGGCCGGCGTCACCGGCCGGTACTACGACGACTGCGCCGAGAAGGAGCCGTCGGCCCTGGCCACCCCCGAGCGGGCCGCCTGGCTCTGGGAGCGCAGCGAGGCCTGGACCGCCGAGTGGCGCTGACCACCGCGGTCCCCACCTCGATCTGGCGTGAATTGGTCCCGCCCAGGGTGACCAACTCACACAATTTCGGGCTGGAGGTCAGAAGTTGACCTCGTTGTAGTGCGCGATGGCGGCCTCGATGTCGGCGTCGGCCTGGGCCACGGCCTCCTCGGGGGTGAGGTCGCCGAAGAACATGCCGTCGAGAGCCTCGCCCACCGCGTCCCGCACCTGGCGGTAGGGGCCGATCAGCGGTCCGGGGAACTCGGGGTCGAGGTCCTCGAGCAGCCCGTACGCCTCCGAGAGCCAGCCGCCGGGGCGGGTCGTGGTCCAGAACTCCTCGATCTGGGGATCCTCGGGGGCGTCGGACCGCGACGGCAAGTACGAGCCCTCGATGTGCCAGAGCCGCTGGCTGTCGATGGCGTTCACGTACTTCATGAAGTCCCAGGCGGCAGCCTGGACCTCAGGCGGCGTGGTGGAGGTGATGTACCAGACGCCGCCGCCGACCTGACCCTGCCCCGGCTCGTCGAGGCCGGGGAACGGTGAGGCGTCGAGGTTGATGTCGATGGGCGGCAACTCGCCGTCGAGGCCGAAGTCGGAGGCGTCGGCCTCCCCCTCCAACACGGCGTTGACGGTCGTGACCGCGGTGGAGGTCTCGACGGTCATCGAGGCCGAGCCCAGCGCCATGGCGAAGTAGTGGTCGACCTGGCCCTCCCGACCCGGTACGGGGTTGAGAAGGCCCTCCTCGTTCATGTCGTAGAGGGTCTGGAACAGGCGCAACGACGTGGGGTTGTCGAAGGCGCTGTGCTCGGCGCCGCCGAGGTCGCGGCCGTTGTTGTTGTCGACGAGCGGGGATCCGGCCCCGGTCAGCCAGAACTCCATCATCCACGGCTGGAGGTTGAGCACGAAGGGCCGGTCGGTGACCCCGGCGGCCTTGATGGCCCGGGCCGTCTCGATGAGCTCGTCGAGGGTCTCGGGCGGGTCGTCGGGGTCGAGCCCGGCGGCCTCGAAGTGGTCCCGGTTGTAGTAGAGCAGCGCCGTCGCCAGGTTGAGCGAGCCGGGCAGCAGCACGCCGTCCACCGAGTAGTAGTCGGTGCCGACGGGGACGAAGGTGTCGAACTCCTCGTAGCCGTCGGCCTCGGCGCACTCCCCTGCGGGCAGCACCGTGCCCGAGTCGGCCAGGAGCTGGGTGTTGGTGTCCTCCATGATGGCGATGCCCGGGAGGTCGTTGGAGGGGATCGACTGCTCGTACTTGCGCTGGAGTTCCTCGTAGGAGATGCCCTGACTCTGGACGTCGATGCGCACCCGGTCCTGGCTGGCGTTGTAGTCGTCGGCCAGCTGGTTGAGGGTCTGTTCGGTCAGGCCCACGTAGGAGTGCCACAGCGTGACCTCGACGGTGCCGTCCACGTTGTTGAGCGCCCCCACGGGGCACTCGGTGGCGAAGGTCGCGGCGCCACTGCCCGCCGGGCCACAGGCGGCGGCGGTGAGGGCCGCGACCCCCAGCAGGGCGGTGAGGGCGAGGGTGCCACGGCGCGACATCACCCGCATGCTCCCGCACCGAGGGCGCCGATGGGCGTCACCCCTTCACCGCCCCGGCGGTCAGGCCCCGGATCAGGTGCTTCTGGAACACCAGCAGAAGGATCAGGATGGGCACGGCGGCGATGATCGCAGCGGCGAAGCCGAGGTTCAGCTCCTGCACGTTGCGGGCGGCCAGGCCCTTCAGGGCGATCTGCACCGTCTCCCACGAGCCCTCGGTGACCACCGCCCGAGGCCAGGTGTACTGGTTCCAGGCGGCGAGGAAGGCGACGAGGGTGAAGCTGGCGATGATCGGCCGGGTCACCGGGACGGCCACGTTGCGCAGGAAGCCGAGGTGGCCGAGGCCGTCGAGCTCGGCGGCGTCGCGCAGGTCCTTGGGGATGCCCAGGAACCCCTGGCGGATGAGGAAGGTCCCGAAGGCGGCGGCCAGGAACGGCGCCGTGAGCCCCTGGTAGCTGTTCAGCCAGTCGAGGTTGCGGATCGTGACCACGTTGACGAGCAGGGTCACCTCGATGGGCAGCATCAGCGTGGTCATGAAGAGCAGGAACCACAGGCGCTTCAGCGGGAAGCGCAGGAACACGAAGGCGTAGGCGGCGAAGAGCGAGGTCAGCACCTGGGCGGCGGTGATGATCGCCGTGCTCACGAAGCTGACCAGGAAGTGCCCGGCCATGTCACCCTCGGTCCAGGCCCGGGAGAAGATGTCCCACTCGGGCTCGACGGGCCGGATCGGCTGACCGGCGTCGATGTAGGCGATGGGCTGGGACAGCGCCCGCACCAGGGTCATCCAGATCGGGAACAGGATGAGTCCGGCGATGACCGTCAGCAGGACGTACCAGGCCAGGTTCTTCAGCGTCCGGCCCCGGCGTCCCGGGCGGTCGTGGCCGACCACGGTGGGGGCGCCGATCACGGGCGTGTCGACCACCACGGTGTCAGTCGCCATAGTGCACCCGCCGATCGAGGATGAGGAACTGGGCCAGGGCCACCACGAAGGTGATGCCGAAGAGCCCGATGGCCATCACCGAGCCCTCCCCCAGGTCGGCGGGTTGCTGGCGCTGGAAGATCTTGAAGACGAGAGTCTCGGTCGACCCGGCCGGCCCGCCACCGGTGAGGATGTCGATCTGGCCGAAGGCCTGGAAGGCGAAGATCGTCAGCACCACGACGAGGAAGAGCAGCGTCGGGAAGATGAGCGGCAGGGTGACGGTGAAGAACCGCCGCAGGGCGCCCATGCCGTCGATGGTCGCCGCCTCCATGATCTCGTCGGGCACCGCCTGCAGGCCGGCCAGGACGATGATGAAGGTCAGGCCGAGGTTCTGCCAGATCGACGACAACGACACGCCGAAGAGGGCCATCTGCGGGTCCTGCAGCCAGTCCACCTTCAGGTAGCCGGCCGTCGGGTTGATGAGCACCAGCCACACCACCGACGCCACCGCCACCGAGGTGGCCACCGTCGAGGAGAAGATCGTCTGGAAGATCTTGATGCCCTTCAGGCGCCGGTGGGCGGCCACCGCCAGCACCACGCCGAGCACGAGCCCGGCGGGCACGGTGAGGACGACGTACTTGAGGGTGATCCAGAGCCCGTCCAGGAACTCGTCGCCGGTGAGGGTGTCGACGTACTGGGACCACCCGACCCAGCGCATGTCGGTGCCCGTCCGGTTCTGCTGGTACAGGCCCCAGTAGAAGATCCGGATGATCGGGTAGAAGAAGAAGGCGACGAAGATGGCCAGCGACGGCAGCAGGAACAGCGCCGCCAGCAGCCCCTCGCGCACCCGTCGGCGGCGCATCAGTTGAGCCGGTCCGTGGTCGCCGGGTCGAAGAGGTGCACGTGGGCGGGCCGGGCGCCCAGCTCGACCCGCTCGCCCACCGCCGGGGCCGGGCCCTCGGCGTCGGTGCGGACGATGACCCGGGTACCGCCGACGTCGACGTGGAGGTGGCGCTCGTGGCCCAACGACTCGACCACCGAGACGACGCCCCGGAGGCCCGAGAGGCCACGGTCCAGGTGCTCGGGCCGGATGCCGACGAGCACGTCCGCGTCCTCGGCGAGCGGGCGGTGGGCGACGGTGGCGGCGGTCACGGTGCCACCGTCGCCCAGGTCGACGGTGACGGTGGCGGTGCCGCCGTCGGCGGTGCCGGCCGCGCCGACCCGCCCCTCGACCACGTCCATCGGCGGGCTGCCGATGAAGCGGGCGACGAAGAGGTTGGCGGGCCGGTCGTAGACGTCCTGGGGCGGGCCGACCTGCTGGAGTCGGCCCTCGTTGATGACCGCGAGGCGGTCGGCCATGGTCATGGCCTCGACCTGGTCGTGGGTGACGTAGACGAGGGTGGTCCCCAGCGCCTGCTGCAGGTCGACGAGCTGCACGCGGGTCTCGGCCCGCAGCTTGGCGTCGAGGTTGGACAGCGGCTCGTCCATGAGGAAGACCTCGGGCCGGCGCACGATGGCCCGGGCGGCGGCCACCCGCTGGCGCTGGCCACCGGAGAGGGCGCCGGGCTTGCGGTCCTCGAGACCGTCCAGGCCGAGGATGCCCACCGCCTCCTTCACCCGCTCGTCGCGCTCGGCGCCGGTCAGCTTGCGGGGCGCCTCGCCGTCCACCACGTACTTGCGGGCCTTGAGCGGGACCTCGATGTTCTGGCGCACCGTCATGTGCGGGTAGAGGGCATAGGACTGGAAGACCATGGCGATGTCGCGGTCCTTGGCCTCGACGTCGTTGACCACCCGATCGCCGATGCGCAACTCGCCGTCGGAGACGGTCTCGAGCCCGGCGATCATCCGCAGGGCGGTGGTCTTGCCGCAGCCCGAAGGCCCCAGGAGCACCATGAACTCCCGGTCGGCGATCTCCAGTGTCAACGAGTCGACAGCGGTGACCTCGCCGTAGCGCTTGGTCACCCCGTCGAACACGACCTCACTCATGCGTACTCCCGTCCGCGCCGCTGCCCGCGACACCGTAGGCCCGCCGGACGACCCGAGGACAACGACGGGCCGGGCCGAGGGGCGCGGACCGGGACGGGGCCACGCCGGTACGGTCGGCGCCATGGCCGCCGCGCCCCGCTCGGTCCGCCTCGCCCTGGCCGTCCTGGCCCTGACGGGGGCCGTGGCCGTCGGCGCCGAGGTGCGGGACGGGGACCCCTTCGCCGGGGTCGAGGAGGCGCTCGGCCCGGCCCCCACCCGCGACCTGACGCCGTACGAGGGCCTGGGGACCTGGGTCGACGCCTTCGACTACGGCCCGGCGTACACCAGCGGGGAGCCGGCGGTCACCCCGGACGACATGGCGGCCATGGCCGACGCCGGCGTGCGGACGCTGTACCTCCAGGCCAACCGGGACGACGACCGCTCCCCCGCCGGCTGGGTCGACCGGGGGCTGGTCGACCGGTTCGTGGCCGAGGCCCACGAGCACGACGTCGACGTCGTGGCCTGGTACCTGCCGACGTTCCGCTCGGTGGCCACCGACCTGGGACACCTGCAGGACCTGCTCGACTACCGGTCGGGGCCGCACCGCTTCGACGGGGTGGCGGTCGACATCGAGTACACCGAGGCGGTCACCGACACCGACACCCGCAACGCCCGGCTGCTCGCCCTGTCCCGCCGGCTCGACCGGGCGGCCGGCGCCGACCCCGTCGGGGCCATCGTCCTGCCACCGGTGCTGACCGAGGTGGTCAACCCCGACTTCTGGCCGCGCTTTCCCTGGTCCGACCTGGCAGGGCACTACGACGTGTGGCTGCCCATGAGCTACTGGACCGACCGGACGACGGACTCGGGCTACCGCGACGGTGCCCGCTACCACCGGGAGAGCACCGAGCGGCTGCGGGCCAACCTGGGGGACGACGACGCCGTCGTCCACGGCATCGGCGGCATCGGCGACGAGGCCGAGCCCGCCGACGTGCTCGCCTTCGCCGAGGTCCTGCGGGACACCGGCGCGGTCGGCGGCTCGATGTACGACTGGGCCACCCTCGACGACCTCACCCGCACCGCCGTCGAGGAGGCCTTCCTCCGCTACGACTACCTGTAGCCGCCGGCGCCAGCCGCAAGGGGGGACCGTCACCCGACGAGGGACCAGGCGCGGAGGGTGGCGGTGACCTCGTCGAGGACCGGGGCGGGAAGGAGCTCGCCCAGCTCGGTGAGGTAGTCGTCGACGGCGGGGAAACCGGCGGTCACCCAGCGGGCGAACATGCCGTCGTCCATCCAGGCGGCGGCCTCGGGGGCGAGGTCGTCCACGTGCCACTCGCCGGCGGCCGTCGCCGCCCGCAGGACGGGCCAGGGCCGGGCCCGGCCCTGGATCTCGCCCACCTCGACCAGCTCGGCCACCGTCTCGTCGAGCAGCTCGGGGGCCCGCTCGGCGACGAGCTGCACGGCCGGGTGCGAGGCGGCCGCCGCCGCACGGTCGCCTATCTCCTCACCGCGGGCCAGGCGGGCCAGCAGGTCGTCGAGCCAGAGCAGCGCCCAGAGGGCGGTGCTGGTCGCCGGCGGCGGGGCCGTGGCCAGGCCGAGGGCCCGACGGCAGGTGTCGACCAGCCGCCCCTCGCCATCGGGCCCGGTCTCCAGCGGCTCCTCGCCCGCCCGGCGGATGACCGACGCGCTGCGGCCATAGCGGTCGACGGCCAGCACCAGACGCACCGGCCGCGGGTCCCGGGCCGGACGATCGAGGTCCCAGGAGCGACCGTCGACCACAACGGCCAGGGCCTCCCAGTCATCGGGGGCGTCGAAGCCGACGAGGGCAGCCACCAGGTCGTCGGGGGCGCCGGTGCGCCAGGCGGGCCGGTCGAGGTCGGCGACCCCGCTGGGGCCGTCGGCGGTGAGACCGATCAGCAGGGGCGAGCCGCCGGGACCGGTCTCCTCGGCGATGTCGTCGAGTTGGCGGACCAGGGCGTCGAGGTCGCGCTCGGGGGTGGGCGGGGGGACGGGGGTGGTGCTGGCCATCGGGCCTCCAGGCACCAGGGCCCCCCGGTGGGGGGCCGGTGGATCGCCCGTGGGCCGGGACGCGAGCCGACCCGCAGTCTGCCCGCGCCCGGTGACAGGAACCAGGGCCCCGCCCGTCCCCACCGTTCTGGCGTCGATCGGTTGCGCCCACCGCAACAGATCGACGCCATTTCCGGGAGGGGTGACGGGGGC
>CAYTJS010000196.1:0-7512 GCA_964438115.1 uncultured Iamiaceae bacterium | reverse complement strand
GGCCGGTGTAGTAGAGGATCCGCTCGGTCGTGGTGGTCTTGCCCGCGTCGATGTGCGCCATGATCCCGATGTTTCGGGTACGGGCGAGGGGCTTCTCTCGGGTATCGGCCATCGTGCTCTCTCGGGCTAGCTCGGGGGTGGTGCCGGCTCGGTCGGGGCACGCTCGGGGGCGTACCCCCGAAACGGCTCGGGGCTACCGCAGGTCGCGGGTGAAGGCGGTCAGGGACGCCTGCGTGCGGTGGGCCACCGGCAGAGGCTACCGGGGGCGCCCGGGAAAGTCGCGGCACGTCCGAAGTTCGCCCGACGGCCACCGGGCCGCCACCGACGGCTGCTTGACTGGCGCCGTGAGCGCCATCACCGCCGACCAGCGGGCCGCCTGGTCGACCGACGGGTTCCTGCTGCTGCCGGGCGTGCTGACCCCCGAGCTCGTCGCCGAGCTGGCCGCCGGACTCGACGAGGTCGAGGGGTGGGCGGCGGCCGGTGGGCCCGGCCTGCACCACCACGAGCTGGTCGACGGTGCCGCCGTGCTGGCCCGCAGCGAGCGCCTGATCGAGGACCACCCGGGGTTCGCCCGCTTCCTCACCGAGGGCCTGCTCGTCGAGACAGCCGGGGCGCTGCTGGGCGAGCCCGCCGTGCTCTACAAGGAGAAGGTCAACTACAAGCGGCCCGGCGGTGCCGGCTTCGCCCCCCACCAGGACGCCCCCGCCTACCCCTTCGTCGACCACCACGTCAGCGCCATGGTGCCGCTCGACCCCGCCACCCAGGCCAGCGGCTGCCTCTGGGTGGCCCGGGGCCACTGGACCGAGCGCCTGGCCACCGACGGGGACCGGGGCCTCGCCCCCGAGGTGGCCGCCGGGTTGGACTGGGAGCCGGTCGAGGTCGGCCCCGGCGACGTCCTCTGGTTCGACTCGCTGCTCCCCCACCGCAGCGGCACCAACACCACCGACCGCGCCCGGCGGGCGCTCTACCTCACCTACAACGCCGCCGCCGAGGGCGACCTGCGGCAGCGCTACTACGACGACAAGGCCGCCCGACTGGCCGCCGAGCCCGGCGGCGACCGCGTCCGGATCAGCATCGCCGACGACTTCCTCGGCGTCCCCGTGCCGGAGGCCCCGTGACCGACGACGACCTCGCCGAGTTGCTCGCCCTCTTCGAGGGACCGGCGGCCACCAACGAGTACGACGAGGCCGTCTCCGAGCGGGAGCACGCCCTGCAGGCGGCGGCCCTGGCCGTCGCCGAGGGCGCCCCCGACGAGCTGGTGGCGGCCGCACTGCTCCACGACGTGGGTCGGCTGCTGGTCGACGACACCGCCGAGGACCACCTGCGGGCCGACCGGGTCCACGACACCGCCGGGGCCCGGTACCTGTCCCGGTGGTTCGGGCCGGCGGTGAGCGGGCCGGTGGGGCTGCACGTGGTGGCCAAGCGCTACCTCTGCGCCGTCGAGCCGGGCTACCGCGAGGCGCTGTCGCCGGTCTCGGAGCGCAGCCTCGTCCGCCAGGGCGGCCCGATGGACGCCGCTGAGCAGCAGGCGTTCCGGACCGGACCGGCCTGGGAGGACGCCGTGCGCCTCCGGCGCTGGGACGACCGGGCCAAGGAACCCGACCTCGTGGTCCCCGACCTCGACGCCTACGTCGACCTGCTGGAGCGGCTCCGCACCCGCTGATCGCGGGCCTTCGCCGGGTGTGGTCCTACCAGCGGTAGTGGGCGAAGGTCGTGCCCATCGGGGCCTTCGCCGGGTGCGGTCCTACCAGCGGTAGTGGGCGAAGGCCGTGCCCATCGGGGCCTTCGCCGGGTGCGATCCTACCAGCGGTAGTGGGCGAAGGCCGTGCCCTCGGGGCCTTCGCCGGGTGCGATCCTACCAGCGGTAGTGGGCGAAGGCCGTGCCCTCGGGGCCTTCGCCGGGTGCGGTCCTACCAGCGGTAGTGGGCGAAGGCCTTGTTGGAGTCCGCCATCTTGTGGAGGTCCTCCTTGCGCTTCATCGCCGCGCCGATGCCGTTGCTGGCGTCGAGCAGCTCGTTGGCCAGGCGCTCCGACATCGTGCGCTCCCGGCGGTCCCGGGCGAAGCCCACCAGCCAGCGGATGGCCAGGGTGGTGGCCCGGCGGGGCCGGACCTCGACGGGGACCTGGTAGGTGGCGCCGCCGACGCGGCGGCTGCGGACCTCGAGCTGGGGGCGGACGTTGTCCACAGCCCGCTTGACCGTGGCGACGGGGTCGCCACCGGTCTTCTGCTCGATGATGTCCATGGCGTCGTAGACGATCCGCTCGGCGGTGGTGCGCTTGCCGCGCTGGAGCACCTTGTTGATGATCTGGGTGACCAGGACGGACTTGTACTTGGCGTCCGGCGGGTACTCGCGACGGGGGGCGGGGCCCTTGCGCGGCATGTCAGCCCTCCTTCTTGGCGCCGTAGCGGCTACGGGCCTGGTTGCGCTGGCTGACGCCGGAGGCGTCGAGGGTGCCGCGGATGATCTTGTAGCGCACACCCGGGAGGTCCTTCACCCGGCCGCCACGGACCAGGACGATGGAGTGTTCCTGCAGGTTGTGGCCCTCGCCGGGGATGTAGGCGGTGACCTCCATGCCGTTGTTCAGGCGGACACGGGCGACCTTGCGCAGGGCCGAGTTCGGCTTCTTGGGGGTGGCGGTGTAGACGCGGGTGCAGACGCCGCGCTTCTGGGGCGCTCCCTTGAGCGCCGGCGTCGCTTCCTTGCGACGCTTCGACTTGCGGCCCTTACGGACCAGTTGCTGCACGGTCGGCACGAACGAACCTCTCAGGACTTGCGGGGACTGGCCGGCGCGGTGCTCCGAACCGACGGACCAGCCTACGGCCGTCGCGGCCGAACGGCAAAGGGCGCCGCCGAACGGTCGATCTCAGGGGCAGGGCCGGAGGCGGACGAGGCCCGTGGCGGTGTCCTGCCACAGGCCGACCTCGGCGTCGACGGGCCAGTGCGTCGGGTCGCCCAGGACGAGAACCTCCTGGTCCTCGCCGGCGGGGACCGTCGTCCCGACCACCTCCCCGTCGACCACCAGCACCACCGGGAGCACCTCGCCGCCGTCCCCGCCGTGGACCCGGCCCCACCGGTAGCCCCGGCCCTCGCCGTCGGCGGCGGGGGCCCAGCAGGCGTCGACCTCGGCACCCTCGTCGGCGAGATGAGCCCGGGCCCGCTCCCCCACCAGGGCGCGGGCGGGGCCGAGGCCCGTCGGCACCAGCCGCCCGGCCCGACCGAAGCGGTCCCAGATGCGCTCCCGGAGGGGTGCCGGATCCACCGGGCCGGTCCCGGCCGACACCGTCTCGCCCCGGGCGTAGATGCCCCGCTCGACGGGATCACCCTCGGGCCCGAGGAGGCTCCGACCGTCCACGGCGAAGGGCAGGTCGACCTCGAGGAGGTCGGCGATGGTCGGCACCACGTCGACGGTCTGGGCCTGACGGTCGTCGACCACCCCGGCCCGGGTGCCGTCGGGCCACTTCACCAGCAGGGGCACCGGCATGAGGCCGGTCAGGGTGTCGGCCTCGGGGGCCCGCCGGTGGGCGCCGGGGCGGAAGGCGGCCCCGTGGTCGGCGGTCACCACCACCAGGGCGTCGTCGTAGGTACCCAGCTCTTCCAGGCGGTCGAGCAGGTCGCCCACGAGGGCGTCGGCGTGCTCGGCCTGGAGCAGGTGGCGCTGGAGGGCCAGGTCGGCGGCGGTGGTGGTGGCCCACACGTTGTCCTCGAGGCCCAGGTTGGGCACCGCGGGGTACGGGGTGCCGTCGGGCAGGTGGGTCCACGGCACGTGGGGGTACACGGTGTGGAGGAAGGTCAGGGTGGGCTCGGAGGACCGGTGCAGGCCGGCCACCGCCGCCTCGAAACGGCCCACCCGGTCGGCGGCGGCCAGGTCGTCCACCGCCCCGGCCCGGTCGCGGCGGACCCGGTCGGCCTCCACGTCGAGGGCGATGGGGTCCTGGGCGAAGAAGGCCCAGGTGTCGTCGATCTCGGGCAGCAGGTCGTCAGCCAGCGCGGGCAGGGCCACCCGACCGCCGACCACGGCCAGGTCGGCGGTCAGCACGTCGAGGCCGAGCTGGGTGTCCTGGCCGGCGGCGTCGTCGCACAGGGTCGGGGGACACAGGTCGGTGAGCTGCTCGTGGGCGGTGATGGCGTACTCGTCGGCCAGCAGGGTGAAGAGGGTGTCGGGGTGCCCGCTGACGGTGGGCGGGAGGTTGGCGTCGGCGGGCCGGGAGCCGCTGAGGATGGCGGGGACGGCTTCGTGGGTGTAGGCGGCCACGGCAGTGGCCTGGCGGTACCACGTGCCGTCGGCCGCCAGGCGGGCCAGGCTCGGGAACCGGGCGGCGTCGATGGCCGCCCCGTCGGCGGTGGTCACCGAGGCCAGGGGCAGCTCGTCGAGGACGACGAGGACGACGTCGGGGCGGGGGCCACCCCCGGCCAGGTCGGCGGCGGCCACGGTGCGCGGGAAAAGCAGGTCGTGGGCGGGCGACGCGAAGGCGAAGGCGGCCAGGAAGACGAGGGGCACCAGGGCCAGCAGCGACAGGGTGGACCGCACCATCGGTCGGTTCCCGTAGAGCCGGGTGAAGGCCACCCCGGCGGCCACCGAGAGCACCAGGGCCAGCGGCGCCGACACCTGGGGCAGGTCGTCGATGACGGCGGCGAGGGGGTCGTCGAGGAGGTTGGCGGCCACCAGGGTGGCCAGCAGCCCCACCCAGACCAGGTGGGTGCGCCACCCCCAGCGAGGCGAGACCAGGTCGACCACCAGGCCGACGGCACCGAGGACGAGCGGTACCACGACCACCACGAGCAGGGCGGCCACGGCCACCTCGCCGGGCGAGGCGCCGTGGGCCACGAAGAACGTGGGGTTGGCCCCGAGAACGTCGAGCACGGGCCCGGCCACGGCCAGGGCCGACAGGGCGACCAGGTGGGTCAGGCGCCCGCGGCGACTGGCGGCCCCCGGATGCGAACCGGCACCCGATGCCGTCGTCATGGCGACGGGATCGGGTGCCGGAACGTCGGGATCAGGCCGATTCGCCGCCGTCGGCGGTCGGGAGGTCGATGACCTCGGCCGACGGCGCCCCGGCGAGGATGCCCGCCTCGGGGGCGGTCGCCTCGCTGCGGCCGGCCAGCCACTCGGCCAGGTCCTGCTCCTCGTCGGCCGAGGAGTAGTACTCCATCGGGACGTAGTCGGGGGCCTGGGTGCCGATGTCGCGGTACTTGGCCATGCCCGTGCCGGCGGGGATCAGCTTGCCGATGATGATGTTCTCCTTCAGCCCGATCAAGGTGTCGGAGCGGGACTCGATGGCCGCCTCGGTCAGCACCCGGGTGGTCTCCTGGAAGGAGGCCGCCGAGAGCCACGAGTCGGTGGCCAACGAGGCCTTGGTGATGCCCATCAGCTCGGGCCGGCCCTCGGCCGGGGTCTTGCCGTCCTGGACCAGCTCCCGGTTGACCCGGGTGAACACCGACTGGTCGACCCGCTCGCCGGGCAGGAAGCCACTGTCGCCGGGCTCGGAGACCGCCACCCGGCGGGTCATCTGCCGCACGATCAGCTCGATGTGCTTGTCGTGGATCGACACGCCCTGGTCGCGGTAGACCCGCTGGACCTCCTCGACCAGGTAGCGCTGGGTCTCGCGGACGCCCTTGATCTCCAGCAGCTCCTTGGGGTCGCGGGGACCCTCGACGAGGGCGTCGCCGGCGGCGACCTCGTCACCATCGTTCACCTCGAGGCGGGCGGCCAGCGGGATGCTGTACTCGTCCTCTTCGCCGTCGTCGCCGACGATGGTGACCGTCCGGCCCCGGCCCTCCTCCTCGTCCACGCGGACCACGCCCGAGACCCGGGCCAGGGTGGCCTTGCCCTTCGGGCTGCGGGCCTCGAAGAGCTCGACCACGCGGGGCAGACCGCCGGCGATGTCGGAGCCGGCGATGCCGCCGGTGTGGAAGGTCCGCATGGTGAGCTGGGTGCCCGGCTCACCGATGGACTGGGCGGCGATGACGCCCACGGCCTCGCCCACCTCGATGTCCTTGCCGGTGGCCAGCGAACCGCCGTAGGCGGCCAGCGAGACCCCGACCTCGGAGTCGTCGGTCAGCGGCGAGAGCACGCGCACCCGGGTGACCTCGGGATCGTCGCGCAGGGCGGCCATCTCGTCGTCCCACACGATGGTGCCGGCGGCGATGACGGTGCCGTCGGCCAGCTTCACGTCCTCGGCGAGGGTCCGGCTGTAGAGCCGGGTCTCGAGGTAGCTGCGCTTGCCGGCGGTGTCGGGCACCACGTCCTCCAGCCAGATGCCGCGCTGGGTCGTGGGACCGTCCTCGGGCTCCTCCTGGATGATCAGCTCCTGGGCCACGTCCACGAGGCGCCGGGTGAGGTACCCCGAGTCGGCGGTCCGCAGGGCGGTGTCGACGAGGCCCTTGCGGGCGCCCGGCGTGGCGATGAAGTACTCGAGGACCGACAGGCCCTCGCGGTAGTTCGACTTGATCGGCCGGGGGATCATGTCGCCTCGGGGGTTGGCCACGAGGCCCCGCATGCCGGCGATCTGGCGGATCTGCATGGGGTTCGCCCGGGCGCCGGACCGCACCATCATGTCGATGGGGTTGAACGGGTTCGCCCGGAGGCCCTCCTCCAGCTCGTGCTGGATGCGGGCGGTGGCCTCGTTCCAGATCTCCACTTCCTTCTGCCGCCGCTCACCGTCGGTGATGACGCCCTTGCGGAACTGGTCCTCGACCTTCTCGGCCTGCTTCTCGTGCTCGTCGAGGATCGAGCGCTTGTCGCCCGGCGTGCGGACGTCGTCGACCGAGATGGTCAGGCCCGACTTGGTGGCGAAGCGGAAGCAGCGGTTCTTGAGCTTGTCGAGGGTCTCGGCCACGACGGCCTTGGGGTAGCCGTCGGCCAGGACGTCGACGATGGTGCCCATGTCGCCCTTGCGCACGGCCCGGTTCACGTACTCGAAGCCCTCGGGCAGCACCTCGTTGAAGAGGACCCGGCCCGTGGTCGTCGGCGTGTAGACGGCGGCCTTGCCGTTGGCCGGGGTCTCGAGCAGCTCGGGCACCCGGAGGACGACCGGCTCGTGCAGCGAGATGTCACCGGCCTCGTAGGCCCGCTCCACCGCCTCGGCCGTGCGGAAGCTGCGGATGGTGCGCCACTCGCCATCCGCGCTGCGCCGGACCCGGGTCGGGTCCTCGGGGTCGACCTCGCCCACGTCCTGGGTCAGGTAGTAGGCGCCGATGACCATGTCCTGGGTCGGCGTGACGAGCGGGCGGCCGTGGGCCGGGCTCAGCACGTTGTGGGCCGACAGCATGAGGACCCGGCTCTCGGCCTGGGCCTCGGCCGACAGGGGCAGGTGCACGGCCATCTGGTCACCGTCGAAGTCGGCGTTGAAGGCCTGGCAGACCAGCGGGTGGATCTGGATGGCCTTGCCCTCGACCAGCACCGGCTCGAAGGCCTGGATGCCGAGGCGGTGCAGCGTCGGGGCCCGGTTCAACAGGACCGGGTGCTCCTTGATGACGTCGTCGAGGACGTCCCACACCTGGGGCTTGCGCC
>CAYTJS010000195.1:0-7525 GCA_964438115.1 uncultured Iamiaceae bacterium | reverse complement strand
GGCCTGGCCAAGGACAAGGGCGCCCGCTTCCTGCTGGCCTCGACCAGCGAGGTCTACGGCGATCCCCAGGTCCACCCCCAGCCGGAGGACTACTGGGGCCACGTCAACCCCGTCGGCCCCCGGGGCGTCTACGACGAGGCCAAGCGCTTCGCCGAGGCCCTGGCCATGGCCTACGCCCGCACCCACGGCATGGCCGTGCGCATCGTGCGCATCTTCAACACCTACGGCCCCCGCCTGCGGGCCCACGACGGCCGGGTGGTGTCCAACTTCATCGACCAAGCGCTACGCGGCGAACCCCTCACCATCTACGGCGACGGCACCCAGACCCGCAGCTTCTGCTACGTCGACGACGAGGTCCGGGGCTTCCTGGCCCTGCTCGACAGCGACCTCGAGGGGCCGGTGAACATCGGCAACCCCGACGAGTTCACCGTGCGCGAGCTGGCCGACCTGGTCCTCGAGGTGACCGGCTCGTCGTCGCCGATCGTCCACGAGGACCTGCCCGTCGACGACCCCGGCAAGCGGCGGCCCGACATCACCCGGGCCCGCACCGAGCTGGGCTGGGAACCCGAGATCAAGCTCCGTGAGGGCATCGAGCGCACCGTGGCCTGGTTCCGGGCCGAGGCGGCCGGGACCGCCGACCCCGGCTCGAGCCAGCTGGGCTAGACGGCGCGGGCCTCGGCCTCGTCGCGGTTGGCCAGGTACCAGTCGACGGTCGCCCGCAGGCCTTCGCGCAGTGGGGTGGTGGCCTTGAACCCGAACTCGGTGGCGGCCCGGGTGGGGTCGACCCGCCGGCGGGGCTGGCCGTCGGGGTAGCTGGCGTCCCAGCGGATCTCGCCCTCGAAGCCGACGGTCTCGGCGATGAGGGGGACCAGGTCGCGGATCCAGGTCTCCTCGTCGGCGCCCAGGTTGACCGGGTCGGCGCCGTCGTAGCGCTCGGCGGCGAGGAGGATGCCCTCGGCGGCGTCGTCGACGAAGAGGAACTCGCGGCTGGCGTTCCCGGTGCCCCACACCACGATGTGGTCCTCGCCCGCCTCCTTGGCGTCCACGCACTTCTTGACGAGGGCGGGGATCACGTGTGACACGGCCGGGTTGAACTTGTCGCCGGGGCCGTAGAGGTTGGTGGGCATCAGGTAGATGACGTCCTGGCCGTACTGGGCCCGATTGGCCTGGGCCTGGGCCAGCTGGGCCAGCTTGGCGATCCCGTAGGGGGCGTTGGTCTCCTCGGGGTAGCCGGTCCAGAGCTGGTCCTCGGAGAAGGGCACCTCGGCGAACTTGGGGTACGAGCAGATGGTGCCGGTCATGACGGTCTTGGCCGTGCCCCGGCGCCGGGCCTCGTCGAGCACGTAGGTGCCCATCAGCAGGTTGTCCAGGTAGAGGTCGGCGGGCCGCTCGCGGTTGGCCCCGATGCCGCCGACCCGGGCGGCGAGGTGGATGACCAGGTCGGGGTCCACGTCGTCGTAGAGGCGCACCGTGTCCTCGGGGCGACGCAGGTCGTAGTCCTCGGAGCGGGGGAGGGCGAGCAGGGCCGGCTCGAGGGCCTCGAGCTTGCGCACCAGCGCCCGGCCCAGGAAACCCGTCCCGCCGGTGACGAGGACCCGCCGGTCGGAGAGGAAGCTGGCCATGGACCCGAGGCTACCGACCGTCCTCCTGTCACACTTCCCGGGTGCTGCGCCTGGCCGTGACCCTCGAACAGTGCTGGCACCGGGTCCCCGGCGGCACGGCCACGGCCACCCTGCGCACCGTCGACGCCCTGGCCGGGCGCGACGACGTCGAGGTCGTCGGGGTGGCCGCCCACCACCGCGGGCCGCCCGACGAGCCGTTCTGGCCGTCGGTCCCCGTGTGGCAGCACCGCCTGCCCCGACGGGCCCTCTACGAGTCGTGGCAGCGGCTGCGCCGACCCGCCGTCCAGGGCGTCACCGGCCCGGTCGACGCCATCTGGGCGTCGGGGGTGGCGGTGCCGCCGCGGTCGGCGCCGCTGGTCGTCACCCTCTACGACCTGGCCCCCCTGCACCATCCCGAGCACCACCCCCGCCACGCGCTGGGCTTCTTCCGGCGGGCCTTCGCCCTCGCCCGCGACGAGGCCGACCTGGTGGCCTGCATCTCCCGGGCCACGATGGCCGACGCCGAGGCCCACGGCTTCGCCCCCGACCGGCTACGGCACGTCCCCCTGGGGGTCACCCCCCGTCCGGTGACCGACGACGCCGTGGCCGAGGTGCGCCGCCGCTTCGACCTGGGCGAGCGCCACGTGCTGTGGGTCGGGACGGTGGAGCCCCGCAAGAACCTCCCGGTGGTCGTCGAGGCCTTCCGGGCCGTGGCCCGGCCCGGCCTCACCCTGGCCCTGGCCGGCCCCGACGGCTGGAACGAGGACCTGCGGGTCCTGGTCGGCGACCGCGACGACGTGCGCCCCCTCGGCTTCGTGGACGACGACGACCTCGCCGCCCTCTACGCCGGGGCCGCCGTGTTCTGCTACCCGAGCCTGCTGGAGGGCTTCGGTCTCCCGGTCCTCGAGGCCATGGCCCAGGGCGCCCCCGTGGTCACCTCGGCGGGCACGGCCACCGAGGAACTGGTCGAGGGCGTGGGCGCGGCCGTCGACCCCCGGGACGTCGACGCCGTGGCCGGGGCCCTCGCCGCCGTCCTCGACGACGACGACGAGGCGGCCCGACGCTCGGCGGCCGGCCGGGCGGTGGCGGCCCGCCACACCTGGTCGGCCACCGCAGCGGCGATGATGGGGCTCGTGCACGAGGTGACCGCCCGATGAGCGACGGCCCGACCCACCGGGTCGGGGTCAACCTGCTCTGGTTGGTGCCCGGCGTGGTGGGCGGCAGCGAGGAGTACACGACCCGGACCCTCGACGGCGTACTCACCGTGGCCCCGCCCGACCTCGAGCTGGTGCTGTTCGCCCTGGCCCCGTTCAAGGGTGCCCACCCCGACCTCACCGACCGGATCGAGACGGTCGTGCTCTCGCTCACCGGCCGGGACAAGTCGGTGCGGGTGGCCGCCGAGAGCTCGTGGCTGGCGTTCCAGTGCCGCCGCCAGGGCGTCGACATGGTCCACCACGCCGGCGGGATCATGCCCGCCGTGCGCTCGGTGCCCGGGCTGCTCACCGTCCACGACGTGCAGCCCCTCCTGCACCCCGAGAACTTCAGTCCCGCCAAGCGGGCCTTCAGCCGGGCGATGCTGCCCCGCTCGGCCCGGGCCGCCCGCCTGGTCGTGACCCCCAGCGAGTACAGCCGGGAGGCCCTGCTGTCGGTGGTCGACCTGCCCCCGGAGCGGGTGTGGATCGTGCCCCACGGCATCCCGACCCCGTCGGTGGGGCCGGGCCGCGAGGCGGACCTGGCCCAGATCGAGGAGGGCTACGGGATCCGGCCGCCCTTCGTCGTGTACCCGGCCATCACCTACCCCCACAAGAACCACGTGACCCTGGTGCGGGCCTTCGCCGAGGTGGTCCGCCACCGCCCCGACGCCTCGCTGGTCCTGACCGGCGGCGAGGGCCCCATGGAACAGGAGCTGCGCGACGTCGTGGCCGACCTGGGCCTGGGCGACCACGTCCACCGCCTCGGTCGGGTGCCGTGGGGGGACCTGGCCGCCATCCTGCGCCAGGCCCGGGTCCTCGGGTTCCCCTCCACCTTCGAGGGGTTCGGCGCCCCGGTGATCGAGGCCATGGCCCGGGGCTGTCCGGTCGTGGCCGCCGACGCCACGGCCCTGCCCGAGGTGGTGGGCGACGCCGGCATCCTCGTGGACCCCGAGGACCTCGACGCCTGGTCCCGCGAGCTGCTCGCCCTCATCGACGACGACGCCCACCACGCCGACTACGTCGCCCGGGGTCGGGCCCGGGCGGCGTCCTTCAGTGCCGTCGCCTCGGCCGAGGCCCTGTTGGCGGCCTACCGCGAGGTGCTGGCGTCGTGAGGATCACCGTCATCGCCCCGCACTACGCCCCCGACGTGGCCCCCACCGGCGAGGTGCTCACCGCCATCGCCGACCAGCTCGTGGCCCGGGGCCACCGGCTCCACGTCGTCACGTCGCTGCCGTGGTACCGCCACCACCGCATCGAGCACGGCTGGCACGGGCGGCTCGTGCGCCACGAGGACACGCCGTGGGGGCGGATCTCCCGGGTCCACCCGTTCCCGACGGACAAGACCAACATCCCGGCCCGGGCCCTGGCCTTCGGCGGCTTCACGATCCTGGCCACCCTGGTCGCCCTGCTGCGCCGGGAGCGGCCCGACGCCGTCCTGGCCATGTCGCCGCCCCTGACCCTGGGCCTGGCCGGCTGGGTCGTGGCCCGCCTGCGCCGGGTGCCCTACGTGTTCAACATCCAGGACGTCTTCCCCGACGTGGCCATCGAGGCGGGGGTCATCACCGGGCGGCGGGCCATCGCCGTGTTCTCGGCCCTGGAGCGGTTCACCTACCGGCGGGCCGACGCCGTGACCGTCCTCTCCGACGACCTGGCCGACAACCTCCGGTCCAAGCTGAGCCCGCCCGAGGCCGGTCGGATCCGGGTCATCCCCAACTTCATCGACACGGGGCGCATCACCCCCGGCCCCCGGGCCAACGCCTACCGAGACGAGTTCGGCCTGGGGGACCGGCAGGTGGTCATGTACGCGGGCAACCTGGGCTACTCGCAGCCCGTCGGCCTGGTCCTGGACGTCGCTCGCCGCCTGGCCGACCGCGACGACGTCGTATTCGTGGTCAACGGCGCCGGCTCGGCCCGAGAAGACCTGCTGGCCCGGGCCGAGGGGCTGACCAACGTGGTCTTCGTCGACCTCCAGCCCCGGGAGCGCCTGGGCGAGGTGCTGGCCGCCGCCGACGTGCACCTCGTGCTGCTGAAGCAGGGCTTCGCCCGCTCCAGCGTGCCGTCGAAGCTGTACTCGATCCTGGCCGCGGCCCGGCCGCTGGTGGCCAGCGTCGACCCGGGCACCGAGGTGGCCCGGGTCGTCGAGGAGGCCGGGGCGGGGGTGGCCGTGCCCCCCGAGGACGCCGACGCCCTCCTCGACGCCGTCACCGGGTTGGTCGACGACCCGGCACGGTGCCGGTCCCTCGGCGAGGCGGGTCGCCAGTTCGTGGAGACCTGGCCGTCACCCGCCGATGTCGCCGAGCGGTACGAGGAGCTCTTCGTCGAGCTCGGCGCCTGACGCCGGGGGCGGCGGCGGGGCCGGTACCCTCGGGCGCCGATGGGAAAGGCATCCTCCTCCAAGAAGGTGGCCCGCGCCGCACGCGCCGCCGGCAAGGGCGCGAAGAGCGGTCAGCGCCGCAGCGTGCTGTTCCCCGCCACGATCGCCCTCGTGTGCGTGCTGGGTGTCACCCTGGTGGCCTACGCCCGTAGCACCGACGAGGCCGAGGCGCTGTCGCCGGGCCTCACCGACCACTGGCACGCCGCCTACGGCGTGTACATCTGCGACAGCTTCGAGGCGCCGTTCACCAACGACGCCGACCCGAACGGCATCCACACCCACGGTGACGGCGCCATCCACATCCACCCGGGCGCGGCCCAGCAGGTGGCCCGGGCCGGCGACGACGCCACCATCGGCGTGTTCATGAACGCCGCCGGCGCCGACATCACCGACGACACGATCACCCTGCCCGACGGCACCACCTACACCGAGGGCGAGGACCAGTGCGACGGCGAGGACGCCGTCGTGCAGGTGGCCAAGTGGGCCAACGCCTCCGACGCCGGCTCGACCGATCCCCAGGTCTTCACCGAGAACCTGGCGGCCATCAACTTCGAGAACGACCGCGAGGCCTACACCATCGCCTTCCTGCCCGAGGGCGCCGAGATCCCGCCGCCGGAGACCGTCGACCAGCTCGACGAGCTCGCCGGCATCGACGGGGGCAACACGGTGACCACCCCGAGCACGATCCCGTCCACGACCACCGCCCCCGAGGCCGGTGGTCGCACCAGCGACAGCACCACCACCACGGCGCCGCCCGCCGGATGAGGGCCGTCGTCCTCGTCGGCGGCTTCGGGACCCGGCTCCGGCCGCTGACCCTGGGCACGCCCAAGCAGATGCTCCCGGTCGTGGACCGGCCCATGATCGAGTGGGTGGTCGGCCACATCGGCCAGTTCGTCGACGAGGCCGTGCTGGCCCTGGGCTACCGGCCCGACGCCTTCCTCGAGGCCTACCCCGACGCCGAGTGCGCCGGGGTGCACCTCACCTACGCCGTCGAGGACGTGCCCCTCGACACCGCCGGGGCCATCCGCTTCGCCGCCCTCGAGGCGGGCATCGACGAACGCTTCCTCGTCGTCAACGGTGACGTCCTGACCGACCTCGACGTCGGCGCCCTCCTCGCCTTCCACGAGGAGCGGGGTGGGGCGGCGACCATCGCCCTGACCCCGGTGGACGACCCGTCCCGCTACGGCGTGGTCCCCACCGACGCCGACGGCCGGGTCCACGAGTTCGTCGAGAAGCCCGAGCGCCATCTGGCCCCGTCGAACTGGATCAATGCCGGCACCTACGTCCTCGAGCCCGAGGTGCTGGAGCTCATCCACCACGAGGGCCCGGTCTCCATCGAGCGGGTGACCTTCCCGGCGCTGGCCGCCGAGGACCGCCTGTACGGGTTTGAGTCGCCCACCTACTGGCTCGACGCCGGGACCCCGGCCACCTACCTCCAGGCCCAGCTGGACCTGGTCGACGGGCACCGGGCCGAGACCCCGGCGGCGGTGGCCGCCGACGCCACGGTCGCCGCCGGGGCGGCGGTCGAGCACTCGGTCCTCATGAGGGGGGCCTCGGTGGCCGACGGGGCCACCGTGATCGACAGTGCGATCCTGCCGGGCGGCCGCGTCGAGGCCGGCGCCGTCGTGCGCCACTCCGTGGTCGGCCCGGGTGCGGTGGTCGGCGCCGGGGCGACCGTCGAGGCCGGCACCGTGCTGGGTGACGGCGCCGTGGTCGAGCCCGGCGAGACCCTGACCGACGCCCGCCGGCCGGAGGCGTCGTGAGGGCGCTGGTCACCGGCGGGGCCGGCTTCATCGGCTCGACCCTGGTCGACCGCCTGCTGGCCGACGGCCACGAGGTGGTCGTGGTCGACGACTTCTCCAGCGGCAACGAGGCCAATCTCGCCGCCGCCCGGGCCACGGCGGGGGACCGGCTCACGGTCCACGCCCTCGACATCCGGGACGAGGCGACGGTGGCCACCGTCGCCGGCGCCAGCCCCGAGGTCGTCTTCCACCTCGCCGCCCAGGCCGACGTCCGGGTCTCGGTGGCCCGCCCGGCCCACGACGCCTCCATCAACGTCATCGGGATGCTCAACGTGCTGGAGGGCGCCCGCGAGGCGGGGACCCGCAAGGTCGTCTTCGCCTCGAGTGGCGGGACCATCTACGGCGAGCCCGCCCCCGAGGCCCTGCCGGTGGACGAGTCCCACCCCGAGCTGCCCGTGTCGCCCTACGGCGTGGCCAAGAAGGTGGGCACCGACTACCTGCGGGCGTATCACGCCCTGCACGGGATCGACTGGACCTCGCTGGCCCTGGCCAACGTCTACGGCCCCCGCCAGGACCCCCACGGCGAGGCCGGGGTGGTGGCCATCTTCGCCGGGC
>CAYTJS010000194.1:0-7546 GCA_964438115.1 uncultured Iamiaceae bacterium | reverse complement strand
GGCCTCCTTGATGCGCAACTGCAGCTCGCGGGTCACGGCGTACTGGCGACCGGGGCGGACCTTCACCACCAGGCGCAGGGTGACCCCGTCGATGCCCAGCTGCTCGACGCCCCACATCTCGGGCTCGTCGAGCAGGTCGACCCCCCACTCGGCGTCGTCTCGCATGGTCCGGGCCGTGTCGAGGACCAGGTCCATGGCCCGACGAACATCGGTGCCGTAAGCCACGGCCACGTCGATCTTGGAGCGGGACCAGCCCTTGGTGGCATTGCCCGCCTTCACGATCTCGCCGTTGCTGACCGTCCACAGGACCCCGCCGACGTCGCGCACCTTGGTCGAGCGCAGCGAGACCTCTTCGACGGTGCCGGCCACGTCCTGGAGGTCGACCACGTCGCCCACGCCGAACTGGTCCTCGGCGATGATGAAGAAGCCGGCGAGGAAGTCGCGGACGAGGGTCTGGGCCCCGAAGCCGAGGGCCACGCCGGCCACGCCGGCCCCGGCGATGAGCGGTCCCAGGTTGATGTCCAGCTCGCCCAGGGCGACGAGGATGGCCAGCACCCAGATGGTGACCGAGGCCAGGTTGCCCACCACGTTCTGGATTGCCTCGACCCGGGCTTCGGTGCGGACCGGGTCCGACAGCGACGCACCCAGTGGCGTGCTGGCGGTCACCGCCTTGCGGCTCTTCACCAGACCCACGGCCGAGCGGTGGATGAAGTGGCGGGCCACCCGGGTGAGGATCCAGGCGCTCAGCAGGATGAGGGCGATGTGCAGGGGCTTGTCGACCAGCCACTCGGCCAGGTCGGCCAGGTCGGCGTTGCCCGTCCACTCGTAGACGTTGCGACAGGCGACCCCGGGGTCCTCACCACAGGCGTCGGTGAGGGCGTCGGCCAGGATCACGGCCCCCACGTCTAGCGCCTGCGGGCCGGTCCTGCGCTTCATGGCCGCAGATACCCGGCTTCTTTGCTAGAAACCTGGTGGATGCACGAGTACCGCATGGGTGAGGCCGCCGCCCTGCTCGGGGTCAGCACGGACACGGTCCGTCGCTGGGCCGACGAGGGTCGCCTGGCCACGACCCGCACCGAGGGCGGCCACCGGCTGGTCGACGGGGCCGAGCTGGCCCGGTTGGCCGTCGAGCGGGCCGACGCCTCCGACGACGTCCTCGGGACCGGCACCTCGGCCCGCAACCGGCTCACCGGCCTCGTCACCCGCGTGCAGCGGGACGGCGTGATGGCCCAGGTTGACGTCCAGTGCGGGCCCTTCCGCCTGGTGTCCCTCATGAGCCGCGAGGCGGCCGACGAGCTCGGCCTGGAGCCGGGGTTCCTCGCCGTCGCCTCCGTGAAGGCCACCACCGTCGTCATCGAGACCCCGGAGAAACCATGAACCGCCGCCGGTCCGCCCTCGTCCTGCTTGCCACGCTGGCGATCGTCACCGTCGCCTGCGGGGGCGATGACGGCGACGACGGCCTGGGAGGGACCGACACGACCAGCGGGGAGACCACCGAGCTCGTCGTCCTCGGCGCCAGCTCGCTCACCAACGCCTTCACCGAGCTCGAGGCCGCCTTCGAGGCGGCCAACCCCGGCGTCGACGTCGTGGCCAGCTTCGACGCCAGCTCCACCCTCGCCGGCCAGGTGGCCGAGGGGGCCCCGGCCGACGTGCTGGCCACCGCCGACGAGGCAACCATGGCCACCGCCGTCGACTCGGGCGCGGTCGCGGGGGCGCCGGTGGTGTTCGCCGCCAACACCGGGGTGCTCGCCCGCCCGGTGGGCAACGAGACGATCATCGAGCCCGCCGACCTCGAGGACGGCAGCGCCATCCTGGCCGTCTGTGCCCCCGAGGTCCCGTGCGGCGTGGTCGCCGGGGAGCTGTTCGCCGCCCTCGGCCTCGATCCCCCGATCGACTCCGAGGAGGAGAACGTCTCGGCCGTGCTCACCAAGCTGGAGGCCGACGAGGCCGACGCCGGGGTGATCTACGTCACCGACGACCTGGCTTCCGACGCCGTCGAGGCCGTCCCCCTGCCCGACGACGTGATCGTCACCACCGACTACCCCATCGCCAACGTGTCCGGCAGCGACGCCGCCCAGGCCTTCGTCGACTTCGTGACCGGGCCCGAGGGCCGATCCATCCTCGAGGACGCCGGCTTCCTCGTGCCGTGAGTCGACCGGGGCGGGCCGAGGTCGCCCGGGGCGGCGGCATCCTCACCACGCTGGGGCTGCTGGGGGCCACCTTCCTCGCCCTGCCGCTGGTCGCCCTGCTCGTCCGCACGCCGTGGGACCGTCTGGGCCACCTCCTGACCACCCCCGAGGCCACCACCGCCCTGCGCCTGTCGCTGACCGTGGCGGTGTCGGCCACCGTCCTGGCCACCGTCCTCGGTGTCCCCCTGGCGTGGGTGCTCGCCCGCCGACGCCGACGGGGCACGGCAGTGTTGCGGGCCCTCGTCCTGCTGCCCATGGTGCTGCCCCCGGTCGTGGGCGGCGTCGCCCTGCTGTTCGCCCTCGGCCGCAACGGCCTGGTCGGGCAGTGGCTGGACCAGTGGTTCGGCCTCACCCTGCCGTTCACCACCGCGGGCGCCGTGGTGGCGACGACCTTCGTCGCCCTCCCGTTCCTCGTCATCTCCGTCGAGGCCGGGCTGCGCTCCCTGGACCCCGCCTACGAGGAGGCAGCCCGTACCCTGGGCGCCGGTCGCCTGGCCACCTTCTGGCGGGTGACCGTGCCCATGATCGCCCCCCAGCTGGCGGCCGGCGCCGCCCTGGCCTTCGCCCGGGCCCTGGGCGAGTTCGGCGCCACCCTCACCTTCGCCGGCAACGTGGCCGACCGCACCCGCACCCTCCCGCTCGCCGTCTACGTGGCCCTGCAGACCGACCGCGAGGCCGCCCTGGCCCTCTCGGTGCTCCTGCTGGGCGTGTCCCTGCTCGTGCTGGTCCTGTTGCGCGACCGGCTCACCGCGTCGTCGTGATCGACCTGGCCGGCGCCGTGCGCCGCGGCGACCTCCACCTCGACGTCGAGGTCCGGGCCCGGGCCGGCGAGGTGCTCGGCGTCGTGGGCGAGAACGGCGCCGGCAAGACCACCCTGCTACGGGTGCTGGCCGGGCTCACCCCGCTCGACGAGGGGACCCTGACCCTGGCCGGCCGGATGGCCGACGACCCCGCGGGCGGGACCTTCCGGGCCCCCGATGAGCGCCCGGTCGGTCTGGTGCGCCAGGAGCCGATGCTGTTCCCCCACCTGGACCTACGGGACAACGTGGCCTTCGGGCTGCGTCGGGACGGCCTGACCAAGGAGGCGGCCCGGGCCGTGGCCAGCGCCTGGCTCGAGCAGGTCGGGGTGGCCGAGCTGGCCCGGGCCCGGCCGAGGGCCGTCTCCGGCGGCCAGGCCCAGCGGGCGGCCCTCGCCCGCACCCTGGCCCGGGACCCCGACGTGCTCCTGCTCGACGAGCCCCTCGCCGCCCTCGACCAGGAGGCCCGCACCGCCGTGCGTCGCCTCCTGCGCACCGCGGAGCGGCGCGAGGGCCGGACGACCGTGCTGGTCAGCCACGACCCCGTCGACGCCCTGTCGCTGGCCGACCGCATCGTCGTGCTGGAGGAGGGCCGGGTGGTGCAGGAGGCCACGCCCACCGAGCTGGCCCGGCGGCCCCGCTCGACCTTCGTCGCCCGCCTGGTCGGCCTCAACCTCCTGCGAGGGACGGCGGCGGGCACGACGGTGACCCTCGACGACGGGGGCGAGCTGATCAGCGCCACCCCGGCCGCCGGGGCCGTGCTCGTCACCGTGGCCCCCTCCGCGATCGCCCTCTACCGGGCCCGGCCCGAGGGCAGCCCCCGCAACACCTGGACCGCCACCGTCGACGACGTCGAGGCGGTGGGCGACCGGGTCCGGGTGGCCCTGGCCGGCCCCGTCCCGCTGGTGGCCGAGGTCACCCCGGCGGCGGTGGCCGAGCTCGGCCTGCTCCCGGGCGACGAGGTGTGGGCCACCGTGAAGGCCACCGAGCTCGCCGTCACCCCGGCCTGACCGCCACCCACCCCCGTTCTGGTCGCGGGATCCGGACGAAAAGTGCTCAGTTCCCGCGACCAGAACGGTCGAGGCGGCGGATGCCCTGGAGGATCTCTAGGGCGACGAGGCGCTGGCCGTGCTCGGCCAGGTGGACGGTGTCGGGAACCCGCACCGGTCGGATCGAACCGTCCCCGGCGGGCAGCTCGGCCACCCACTCGCCGTCGGGGCCGCCCACGGCGTCGACGGCATCGACCAGCGTGACGTTCGGCCACCGGGCGGCCACCGCCTCGTACTCCGCCCGAAGGTTGTCCACGACGAGCTGCAGGTCGTCGAGGGCCATCGGCGGGGGCAGCACCAGCACCACCTCGGCACCCGTCTCGGCGATGGCCGCCATGGCCTCGTCCACCTCCTCGCCCCACGCCCGGGCGAAGGCGGCCGAGGTCTTGTCGGTGATGGTCCGGCCGTCGGCGGTGGTCCAGTGCCAGTCGGCGCGATCGGTGTAGTTCCCGATCATCAGGAAGACCACGACGTCGGGGTCGGTGCGGGCCAGGTCCTGTTCGAGCTGGTCGGACCAGTCGAAGAAGGCCGGGGTCAGCATCCCCGACCCGTTCACGCCCTCGTTGTGCACGGTGTAGGCGTCGCCGAGCTGGCGGGTCAGGGCCGGCCCCGTCTGACGCATGATCGAGTCGCCCACCAGCAGGACGTGCTCGGTGGACGGGGTGAGGACCTCACCGGCGACCACACCGCCGGCCAACAGGGCGAGGACGGCCACGCCGCCCGCCCACCTCACGAGCCGTCGTCGGCCTTGGCTGCTTCCGTTGCCGAGGCCAGGGCGAGGATCGCGAAGATCTGGGCGCGCGTGTGGTGATAGCGGGGGTCTCCCCCCTGGTCAGAGGCGCGTCGCATGGAAGCAAGGGCCATCTTCTCGTATTCCTCGGCGCCACCGGCCATCGGCACGGTGGTCCTGTCGGCCGCGCCGGGTCGGAACTGAACGCCGGTGCGGGCGTGCCAGCATGTCGGGATGATCCTCGATCGCTTCCGTCTCGACGGCAAGGCCGTCGTCGTCACCGGCGCCGGCCGCGGCATCGGTGCCGCCATCGCCCGCACCTACGCCGAGGTCGGGGCCAACGTGGCCCTGGCCGCCCGCACCGAGGCGCAGTTGGAGGAGGTGGCCGCCGACGTCCGGGCCCTGGGGAGCGAGGCCATCGTCGTCCCCTGTGACGTGAGCGACCTCGAGACCCTCGACCACCTGGTCGATCGCACCGTCGAGGCCTTCGGCGGCATCGACGTCGTCGTCAACAACGCCGGCGGCTCGATGCCCAACGCCTTCCTCGACACCAGCGTGCGGGCCTTCGAGAAGGCCTTCCACTTCAATGTCACCACCGCCTTCCGCCTGACCCAACTGGCCGTACCCCACATGCTCGGCCGCGAGAACGCCTCGGTGGTCAACATCTCCTCGGCCATCGGGCGCATGTCCGACCGCGGGTTCGCCGCCTACGGCACGGCCAAGGGCGCCCTGACCCACCTGACCCGGCTGCTCGCCGCCGACCTCGCCCCCCGCATCCGGGTCAACGGCATCGCCGTGGGCTCGGTGGCCACCTCGGCCCTGGAGGTGGTGCTCGACAACCAGGAGATCCACGACGAGATGGTGTCGCGGACCCCCCTCGGTCGCCTGGGCGACCCCACCGACATCGCCATGGCCGCCCTCTGGCTGGCCTCCCCCGCCGGCGCCTGGGTCACCGGCAAGCTCGTCGAGGTCGACGGCGGCCTCGAAGCCCCCAACCTCGCCCTGGGCCTGCCCGATCTCTAGAGCTCCGACTCAGCCACCGAGAACGTCTCACAGCGCTGGATGTCGCCGGTGTCGTAGCCGACGCGGAACCAGCGGACCCGTTGCTCGCTGGTGCCGTGGGTGAAGCTCTCGGGGCTGACCCGGCCGGTGGTCTGCTCCTGGATGCGGTCGTCGCCCACCGACTCGGCGGCGCCGATGCCCTCGGCCAGGTCGCCGTCGGAGAGCAGGTCACGCTGGAAGGCGGAGTGGGCCCACACGCCGGCCAGGCAGTCGGCCTGCAGCTCGAGGCGCACCGACAGCTCGTTGACCCGGCTCTGCTCCTGCTCCTGGAGCCGGCGCACCTCCTCATTGATGCCCAGCACGTTCTGCACGTGGTGACCCAGTTCGTGGGCCAGGACGTAGGCCTGGGCGAAGTCACCCGGCGCCCCGAAGCGGTCGCTCAGCTCCCGGAAGAAGGCGACGTCGAGGTAGGCCTTCGAGTCGAGGGGGCAGTAGAAGGGCCCGGTCGCCGAGGACGCCGTGCCGCAGCCCGAGCGCACGGCGTCGCGGAAGAGCACCAGCTGGGCCTCGGGGTAGTCCTCGCCCGCCTCGGCGAACTCGGTGTCCCAGAACCCCTGGACGTCGTCGAGCACGAAGGACATGAAGTCCACGGTGGAGGCGTCGGGGTCGTCGGCGGGGTCGAGCGGGTCCTCCTGGGTCGACGGCCCCGCTGCGGTGGAGAACTGGCCGAGGATGTCCTCGAGGTCGCTGACGTCGAAGCCGCTGTCGGCCGACTCGCCTCCGCCGCCGCCGCACATCTGGGCCCCGAGGATGACGACGACCAGCACGACGCCGAGCAGGCCCCCGGCGCCCTTGCCCCCGATCGGGAGGCCTCCGAGACCCGGGCCCGGCGAGCCCCGCCGGTCCTCGATGTTGCTGCTCCGCCGACCCGGCTTCCAGCGCATGTCCCTACCTTCCCTGTTCTCGGCCCGTTCCGCCCCCGCCGCCCATCATGGCGTCCCGGCGCCCGGCCTCACCGGTCCCAGAGGTCGAGGATCGTGCGCACGGCCTCGTCGCCCACGACCAGCGTGCCCAGGTGGCTCTCGCCGGGACGCACGGTGAGGGTGGCGTCGGGCACCAGCGCCGCCAGGTGCTCGGCGTGCTCGAGGGGGACGATGTGGTCGGCGTCGCCGTGCCAGAAGCGGACCGGCACGGTGATGTCGGCGACCGAGAAGCCCCAGTGGCGGCCGAAGAGCACGATGTCGGCGAAGGGGGCGTGGACCCCACCCCGGGCCGCGGCCCGGTTCAGGTCGTCGAGGAACATGTCGGCCATGCCCGGGGCGGCGAAGGCGGCCCGGTCACCGGGCGGCGACACCAGGGAGTAGAGGCCGAGGGCCTGGCGCCCGACGGGGCGCAGGGCCAGCACCGCGGTGGTCACCGCCAGGCCCAGGGGGCGGCGGGCCAGGGCCAGCGGGTGGCGGAACAGTCGGGTGAGGTCGACCAGGCCGCCCTCGGCGGCGTCCTCTCCCAGGGTGGGCGCCACCCCGCCCAGCACCACCCCGGCGACCATCCGGTCGGGGTGCTCGTGGGCGCAGGCCAGGACGTAGGGGCCGCCGCCCGACAGCCCGACGGCACCGAAGCGGTCGATCCCCAGGTGGTCGGCCAGCTCGCCGAGGTCGTCGGCGAAGGCCCGGATGTCGGGATAGAGGTGGGCGGTCGAGCCGCCGGTGCCGGGCCGGTCGACCCCGATCACCCGGGCCCCGTGGTCCCGGGCGGCGCGCCGGGCGGCCGGCGGCACCT
>CAYTJS010000193.1:0-7572 GCA_964438115.1 uncultured Iamiaceae bacterium | reverse complement strand
CGTGGAGCCGGCCCTCCACCGTGCAGTCGTTCACCACGTCGGCGGCCGTCAGCGCCGCCACCGCGGCCTCGTGCCCGGCCAGCGCCTGCGACGCCCCGGTCGAGCGGATGGGCACCGGGCCGGCCTGGGGGGGCGTGGGCACCACCACGTCGGCCACCGCCGCCCCCAGGGAGGCCAGAGCGAGGCGGGCCGCGTCCACCAGGACCCGCCGGCTCGTCGACTCCGACAGCAGCACCGCCGTCTCGCCGGGCCGGACGGCGCAGCGTTCGAACTGCCGGGCGAAGGCGTCCACCAGGGTCCAGGTCACGTCCACGGTCCAAGTCTGCCCCGACGCGTCCGGGCTCACCCCCGGAGCGGGGGTGGGCCCGGGCGAGGCGACGAGCCGGGTCAGTTGGTCCCGAGTGAAGCGGTCGAGCCGTTGCCGGGGGCGAAGTCGGTGTAGACCGGCCCCACGTTGGCCGCACCGGCGTCCCAGCGGAAGGTGGCCCGGGCCCGGAGCGTGACCGGCGCCCCGACACAGCCGCGGAGGAACCGGAAACGGTACTCGTTGCCCATGGCGGAGACGGCGATGTCGGCGTTGCCGCCGTACTGCACGACCTGGCAGTTGGGCACGAGGCTCTGGTCGTTGGCGTAGCGCACCTGGCCGACGAAGAGGGTCTCGCCGGTGGAGAACACCAGGCGCAGGTCGGCGAAGTACTCCGGCGCCGCATCGGTGTCGGTGTTGATCCGCCAGCGGATGTAGCTGGCCCGGTTGGGCCAGTTGTTCACGGGCTGGCCGCCCCGGCGGGTGCGCACCCGCAGGTCGACCTGGGCCGAGGTGTGCTCCGCCCGGAAGCTGGTGATGTTGCCCCGGTCGTAGGGGACGTCGCCCACGGCGTCGGTGCCGGAGGCCACGGCGGCGTCGGCGGGGCTCATTGCACCCGCCAGGGCCAGGAAGGCGACGAGCGCGGCCACCATGCCACGTCGGAGGGTTCGGTGGGTCTGCATGCCGCCAGTCTGTGCCACGGCGCCCGACCCCGCCATGAGTAGCCGCTACTCAGACGGCGACGCCGCGCTACTCCGCCTCGTCGTCGTCGATCAGGCCGGCCCGACCCAGGCGGTCGAGGCTGGTCTCGACCGACCACGGCAGCATCGTGGCGCCGCAGCGGGCGTCGCGGTAGATGCGCTCGAGGGCCTGGGGCTTCAGCAGCGAGCGGCCGCCACAGACCCGGATGGCCAGCGACGCCACCTCCGGCGCCTGGTCCATGACCGTGACCTGGGCCGCCCACGCCCGCCGCAGCTGCTCGGGGGTGGGGTCGATCCCGGCCTCGTCGACCGCCCGGTAGAGCAGGGCCTGGGCTCCCTCGTGGGCCAGGCGCATCTGGGCCCACCCCGCCTGCTTCTGGGGATGCTGCCGCTTGTCGCCGGGGCCGGTCGTGCCGCTCAGGTAGTCCCGGGTGAAGTCCATGGCGGCCCGCATGAGGCCCAGGAAGGTGAACGAAAGGGTCAGGTAGAAGTGCGGCCAGCGGGCCGCCATCTGGTCGAAGGCCCCCGGCGGGAGGTACTCCCGCTCCTCGGGGACGAAGACGTCGTCCATGACCAGGTCCTTGGAGATGGTGCCCCGCATGCCCAGCGGGTCCCACTCCCCCACGATCTCGAGGCCCTCGCTGCCCGCCGGGATGCCGAGGAACCGGAGCCGGTCCTCGCCCTCGGCCCGGCAGATGACGTTGTGGCTGTCGGCGGCGTCGGACAGCGAGGCGAAGATCTTCCTCCCGGTGACCCGCCAGCCGCCGTCGACCCGTCGGGCGGTGCTGCCCACTCCGACGGTGGCGCCGGGGGCGAGGCCCTCCGAGAACGGCTGGGCGTGGATGTGGTGATCCTCGACGATGCCGCGGTAGAGCTCGGCCCGCCGCTGCTCGTGGAGCGCACGCTCCTCGGCCCCCAGGTCGAGTTGGTCGGCGATGGCGCCGGTCAGCAGCGTGGTCGCCGTGTGCATGTTGAACGTGAGCGCCGTGGAGCCGTCCCACCGGCCCAGCTCCTCCGACACCCGGGCGTAGGTGGCGAAGTCGGCCCCCAGGCCGCCGTGCTCCTCGGGGATGCAGAGGGCCAGGAAGCCGGCGGCGGCCAGGTCGGCCCAGTTCTCGGTCGGGAAGGTGGCGTCGCGGTCACTGGCCACCGCCCGCTCGGCGAAGGTGGGACCGAGGTCGGTGACGATGCCGACCAGTTCGGCGCACCGCTCGGGGTCAGGGCTGGGCATCGGCTCGCTCCTCTCGCCGGGCCCGGGCCCGGTCCACGAAGGTGGCGAAGAGCGGCCGCTCGCCATCGTCGACGATCTTCTCGGGGTGCCACTGCACGGCGAGCACGTCGACGGCGGGATCGACGGGCTCGATGGCCTCCACCACGCCGTCGGGCGCCCAGGCCACGGCCTCGAACCCGTCGGCGATGCGGTCGAGGGCCTGGTGGTGGATGGTGTTCACGACCCGCTCCTCGGTGCCGTACAGCCCGGCGAGGCGGGAGCCCGCCCGGATGCGCACGGGGTGACGGGCGGCCAGGACGGCGTCGGGGTCGTCCGGGGTGGGCGGGTGCGGCGTGCCCTCGACCGAGATGTGCTGGTCGAGGGTCCCGCCGAAGGCCACGTTGACGATCTGGCAGCCGCGGCAGATGGCCAGCACGGGGACGCCCTGCTCGACCGCGGCTCGGGCCAGGGCCAGCTCCCAGCGGTCGGCCGAGGCCGAGACCCCGTGGCTGAGGCCCCGGTCCTCGGCACCGTAGGTGGCGGGATCCACGTCGTCCCCACCGCAGAGGACGAGGCCGTCGAGCACCTCGAGCACCTCGCCCGCCGCCGGCTCGTCGTCGTGGTGGGGCAGCAGCATCGGCAGCCCGCCGGCGGCGATCACGGCGTCGGGATACTCGGCCCCGAGCGTGTAGAGGTCGGTGCGATCGGCGAGGAAGGTCGGCAGGTGTCGCCGCCAGGGCGTCATCCCGATGCGAGGTCGAGCCATCGGCCCCAGTCTGCCCCGCCGTCGGGTCGGGGACCGCCCCGGGGGCTGGGACCGGGGGGCAGGGCTAGCGTGGACGTCGCACCGATCCCCCGCCGGAGGAGCCCATGGCCGAGCAGCACCCGATGATCATCGGCGACCAGCGCGTCGCCTCGCCTGACAGCATCGAGGTGCGCTCCCCCTTCGACGACTCGCCGGTGGCCACGGTGGCCAAGGGCAGCGAGGCCGACCTCGACCGGGCCGTGGCCATCGCCAAGGAGCGCCACGAGGCCGGGCCGCTGCCCGCCCACGAGCGGGCGGCTGTCCTCGACCGGGCCGCGGTGGCCCTGAGCGAGCGGGTCGAGGAGTTCGCCGCCGTCATCTGCGCCGAGGCGGCCAAGCCGCTGAAGACCGCCCGGGTCGAGGCGGCCCGGGCCGCCGACACGGTGCGCTTCGCCGCGGCCGTGGCCCGCACCCAGGGCGGCGAGCTGATCCCCCTCGACGCCAGCAGCGCCGGTGAGGGCAAGATCGGCTGGATCAAGCGGGTGCCCATCGGCGTCGTGGCCGGCATCTCACCGTTCAACTTCCCGCTCAACCTGGTCTGCCACAAGGTGGCCCCGGCCATCGCCGTGGGGGCGCCGGTGGTCCTGAAGCCCGCCTCGGCCACGCCGCTGTCGGCCCTGAAGCTGGCCGAACTGCTCATCGACGAGTGCGGGCTGCCGCCGGGCTGGCTCAACGTCGTGCCCTGCTCGGGTTCCACGGCCAACCACCTGGTCGAGCACCCCGACGTGGCCATGATCACCTTCACCGGCTCCCCCGAGGTGGGCTGGGGGATCCGGGCCCGGGCCGCCCGCAAGCGGGTGGGGCTCGAGCTGGGCAACAACGCCCCGGTGATCATCGAGCCCGACGGCGACTGGGCCACCGCCGCGGCCAAGATCAAGGTCGCCGGCTTCAGCCACGCCGGCCAGTCCTGCATCTCCACCCAGCGGGTCTACGTGCACGAGGACGTCGCCGCCGACTTCACCGCCGCCCTGGTGGCCGGGGTCGAGGGCCTGGTCGTGGGTGACCCCGCCGACGAGGCCACCGACGTGTCGTCGCTCATCGACCCCGGCGAGACCGAGCGGGTCAAGGCCTGGATCGACGAGGCCGTGGCCGCCGGGGCGACGGTTGCCACCGGCGGCGACCTCACCGCCGAGTCGGTCCTGCGCCCGACGGTGCTCACCGACGTGACCGACGACATGGACGTCTGTGCCAAGGAGGTCTTCGGGCCGGTCGTGGCCGTCGCCACCTACACCGACTACGAGGACGCCCTGCGCCGGGCCAACGACAGTGCCTACGGGCTGCAGGCGGCGGTGTTCACGCGCGACCTGGACAAGGCCCTCCGGGCCGGCGACGTGCTCGACTACGGCGGCGTGCTGGTCAACGAGGTGCCCACGTGGCGGGCCGACCACATGCCCTACGGCGGCATTCGCGACTCGGGCAACACCCGCGAGGGCCCCGCCTACGCCGCCCGCGAGATGACCGAGGAGCGACTGATCGTCATCGCTCGGTAGCAGCCCCCTACTGGCCGCCGGCGTCGACGTAGATGCGCTCGCCGGTGACGTAGGCGGCGGCGTCACCCACCAGGTAGCGCACCACGTCGGCCACGTCCTCGGGGGCGCAGACCCGGCCGAAGGGCATCGAGGCGTCGAGGGCGTGGATGTCCTCGACCCCGGCGGTGGCCTTGACCAGGCGGCGGCCCATCTCGGTGTCGACCAGGCCGGGGGCCACGACGTTGACGTGGATGCCGTGGCGCCGCTCCTCCTTGGCCAGGGTGAACGCCAGGGCCTCCATGGCCGCCTTGGCCATGTTGTAGGGCGAGCTGTTGGCGGCCAGGCGGCGGGTGGCCGCCGAGGAGATCATGACGACGTCGCCCCGGGGCCGCTCCCGCATCGCCGGCACCAGCCGCTTGCAGAGTTGGGCGGGACCGAGGGCGTGGACCCGCAGCAGGCGCTCCTGCTCCTCGGGCTCGGTGTCGACCACGGTGTGGCCCCGGCTGGCGATGCCGGCGTTGTTGACCAGCACGTCGACGGGGCCGAGGTCGGCCAGCACCGCCTCGGCGGCGGCATCGAGGTCGGCCAGGACGTTGCCGTCGGCCCGGTAGGCCCGGGCGGTGGCCCCGGCGGCTTCGAGGTCGGCGACCGTCGTCGCCGCTGCCTCGTCGTCCTTGCGGTAGGTGATGGCCACGGCGGCGGCGCCGTCGGCGGCCAGGCCCAGGGCGATGGCCCGCCCGATGCCCCGACTCCCCCCGGTGACCAGTGCGGTGCGTCCCTGCATCCCCAAATCCTGTCAGCTCGGCGCCGGGGGCCGGTCAACCCCGGGCGACGCGACCCTTCAGGGTGAGGAAGGCCATGGTCCGGGCGACCACGCCCACGGCGGCGATGGCCGCAATGGCGGCGAGGATGTCGGCCCACAGCCGGCCGCCGTAGAAGTAGGGCCAGCAGCCCGGCGGCTGATCGAGGTCACCGGGTTCCACACCGCCACCGGGAGGCCGTCAGCCGGCGGCGGCGCGCAGGGCGCGGAACCAGAGGCCGGGGTCGCCCAACCGGCGCTTGAGCTGCTTCTCGAGGCCGGCGATGGGATACAGGTTCTGGGGCGCCCGGGGGTCCTTGTGGCCCTCGGAGGCGAAGCGGCCGAGGGCGGCGGCCAGGCGGCCGGCGACGGCCCGGGTCTCGTCGACGGGGGCGTCGCCGGCCACCTCGAGGCGGACCACCCCCGACCAGCCGTGGTCCCGGGGACACGGCAGGCGCTGGTACCAGCTCCACCGCTCGAAGCGCCCGCCGATGCGGAAGAGCGGCGTCCGCTCGCCCACCCCGAGGGCGGGGACCACGTCGGCGACCGGGGCGGCGAGGTAGGAGGCCTGGTGGGTCTTCACGTAGCCGACCGCGCCCCGCAGGTCCTCCCGCCGGTGGGTCAGCGGCCCGTCCACCACCAGCAGTTCGTCGGCGCCGGTGGTCACCGCGGCCGAGACCTCGGCCTCGAGGGCGCCCATGCGGCCCTGGAGGGCCAGCACGAGGGCGTCGTTCTCGTCGCCGGTGACGGTCACCCGGTCGAAGTCGCCGTGAACGGTGGCCAGCGTGGTGGGGCCGCCCTCTCGGCAGAACAGCTTGCGCCGCACCTCGACGGCCTCGACGGTGGCCCGCTCGGCGCAGCGCACGGCCCCGGCAGCGTAGGACGCGCACAACCCCACGGTCGGGGGGCCGACGTCGGGCTCGATCCAGACCCGGGCCTCGACGCGGCGCACGCCGTCGACGAAGGTCACCGCGGCGGGGGGCACGCCCTCGGCGGCGATCGGCGCCCACTGGTCGGGGGCGACCTCGACCCCCAGGTCGGTGGGCACCGCCGACTCGCCCTGGGGCTCGGCCGGCGTGGGCGCCCCGAAGTCCGGCGCCCACGACTCGACGGCCACCCTCACGTCGCCCCCACCCCACCCGAACTTGCGTCAGCAGCACCACGAATCCGTGGTGTGGTCGACGCAAGTTCGGGGGGCATCAGGCGTCGACCCGGGTGACGGTGCTGGTGGCGCCGGCCTTGCGGACCTCGAAGCGGACGGGGAGGCGCTCGGCCAGCTCGCGGACGTGGCTGACCACGCCGACCATGCGGCCCTGGGCGCCCAGCTCCTCGAGGGCGGTGGCCACCACGTCGAGGGTGTCGAGGTCGAGGGACCCGAAGCCCTCGTCGCAGAAGATCGACTCCAGCCGGGCGCTGCCGGCGCTGGCCAGCTCGGCCACCTGGTCGGCGAGGGCCAGCGCCAGGGCCAGCGAGGCCAGGAAGGTCTCGCCCCCCGAGAGCGTGCGGGCCCCCCGCACGGCGTCGGCGTTGGCGTGGTCGACCACGGCGAAGTTGGCCCCGGCCTCGTCCAGGCAGAGGGAGTAGGCCCCGGCACTCAGCTCCTGGAGGATCTCGGTGGCGCCCACCACGAGCCGCTGCAGCGCCTCGTCGAGGATCCATTTCTCGAAGCGGTTGGCCTTGAGGTGGCGACCGAGGTCCTCGGCCACCTGCTGGTCCTCGACCAGCCCGGCCCGCTGGGTCGCCAGCTCGGCTGCCCGCTCCCGGTCCTTGCGCAGGGCCTCGAGATGGGACCGGGCCCGCTCCCGGGCCTCGGTGGCCGCGTCGCGGGGCTCACCGGCGCCGACGACCACGTCGAGCTCGGCACAGGTCGCCCGGATGCGCTCGTCGATGGTCGCCCGTTCGACCTCGGCCTCCTCCTTGGTGGTGCGGGCGGCGGCGGCCCGCTCCTCCTGGGCGGGACGGACCTCGTCGGCCCAGGCCACCAGCGCGGCCCAGGCCCCACCGAGGTCACCCCGTTCGATGGGCGGGGGGCCCAGCACGGCGAGGGCGTCGCGGGCGTCGTCGAAGCGGCGCCAGAGCCCGTCCTCCTCCTCGGCCAGGGACCGGGCCCGGGCCTCGGCGGCGTCGCGCTCGCGACGACGGTCCCGCTCGGTCCCCCGGGCGGTGCGCAGGTCGGCCTCACGGCGGTCGAGGTCGGCCAGGGCCGTGCCCAGGGTGGCGGCGTCGGGGCCATCGCCCAGCCGCTCGTCGAGGCCGGCGACCTCCTCGCGCAGCTCGGCCAGCT
>CAYTJS010000192.1:0-7727 GCA_964438115.1 uncultured Iamiaceae bacterium | reverse complement strand
GACGCCGGCGACGTGGAGGAGCTTCTCGCGGGAGGTGTCGCCCCGGCACAGGGTGACCGCCGAGGTCCGCACGCCGCACCAGCGGGCGATGAACCGGCGCAGCTCGGCGTTGGCCTTGCCCTCGACGGCGGGGGCGGCGACCCGGACGCGGAGCCGGTCGGCGTTGCGTTCCACCACCTCGGAGCGGCGGGCGCCGGGCACGGCCCGGACCCGGAGGGCGATGCCGTCGCCCTCGGGTGACCACCACGACTCCCCGGTGGTCACCAGCCGCCGGCCCGGGCTCGCTCGTCGGCCACCTCGAGGAAGCGGTCGGCCCGGGCGGCGATGCCGTCGAGGGGGCCGCTCGGCGCCCCGGCCCCCTGGCCCCGTCGCCGACGGGCGTGGACGCCCTCGACGATGCAGCCCATCTTCCACCAGCCGAAGGCCTCGTACCACGACCAGTCGTCGAGGGGGCGTCCGCTCGTGGCGGCGTAACGGCCGACCACCTCGGCCCGGCGGGGGAGGGCCGGGTGCAGGGTGGGCGACGAGGGCAGGAAGGCCTCGTCGTCGTCGGGGTCGGCCCAGTAGAGCAGCGACCAGCAGGCGTCGGCCACGGCCTCGCCCAGGGTGGCCAGCTCCCAGTCGAGCACGGCCACCACCCGGCCCTCGTCGTCGAGCACGACGTTGTCGAAGCGGTAGTCACCGTGGAGGAGCGCGGTGCCCGGCGGCGAGGTGGGGACGGTGCGGGCCAGGCGCCGGTGCAGGTCCTCGAGCAGCGGGACGTCCCGGACCTTCCCGTCGTCGTACTGGCGGCGCCAGCGGGCCAGTTGGCGCTCGACGTAGCCCTCGTGGGGCCCCAGATCGCCGAGCCCGACGGCGGTGACGTCGACGGCGTGCAGGGCGACCTGGGTGTCCAGCAGGGCCTCGCCCGCCGCCCGCAGCACGGCGGGGTCGACCCGGTCGGCGTCGTCGACCGTGCGGAGGATGACGCCGACCGCGAACCCCATCACGTAGAAGGCGGCACCGGTCACCGCGAGGTCGGCACAGAAGGCGACCGGCTCGGGGACCGGGACGGTGCCGGTGCCGGCGAGGGCCCGGAGGATGCGCCACTCGCGTTCGACGTCGTGGGCCGTGGCCAGGGCCCGGCCGACCGGGGGCCGCCGCAGGACCCAGCGGCGACCATCGGCGTCGGTGACCGTGTAGGTCAGGTTGGACCCGCCGGCGGCGACCAGGGCGAGGTCGAAGGGGCCCCGGGCGTCGGGCAGGGCGGCGGCCAGCCATCGGCTGACGGCGGGTTGGTCGAGGCCGGGCAGTGCCGTGGAGGTCACCCGCGGATGGTAAGACCCGACGATGCTGCGCACCGACGACCACGGCCGGGTCCGCCTCCTGACCCTCGACCGGCCCGAGGCCCTGAACGCCTTCAACAACGAGCTCTACGAGGCGGCGGCCGCCGCCCTCGACGGCGCCGCCGCCGACGGGGACGTGGCCGTGGTGGTGCTGACCGGGGCCGGGCGGGCCTTCTCGGCCGGCCAGGACCTGGCCGAGATGGCGGGCCTGGCCGCCGGCATGGAGGGCGGCGAGCCCGGCACCGACCACGGCTTCCCCCGGTTCATGGACGCCCTCATCGGCTTCCCGAAGCCGCTCATCGCCGCGGTGAACGGCCTCGGTGTCGGCCTCGGCCTCACCATCGTCGGCCACTGCGACCTCACGATCGTGGCCGACACCGCCCGCTTCCGGCCGCCCTTCACCGCCCTGGGCGTCGTCCCCGAGGCGGCCAGCAGCTACACGCTGCCGGCGATGATGGGCTGGCAGCGGGCCAACGCCCTCCTGTTCACCAGTGCCTGGCTCGACGCCGACGGGGCCGTGGCCGCCGGCCTGGCCCTGCGCAAGGTGCCCCTCGACGACCTCCTGCCCGAGGCCCTGGCCCTGGCCGCCGAGATCGCCGTCTGGCCCATCTCCTCGTTGGTCGGGACCAAGCGGGTCCTGCGGGCGGCCCACGTGGACGCCGTGGCCGACGCCCGCCGCCGGGAGGACCGCGAGTTCGCCCACCTGGTCGGCACCCCGGCCAACCTCGAGGCCCTGACCGCCTTCCTCGAGAAGCGGCCGCCGGACTTCAGCGGGATCGAGGGCGAGTAGTCAGCGGGCGGGCCGCCACATCGTCCAGACGGCGGGCCCGTCGCCGTCGGGGCGCAGCTCGCCGGTGAGCTCGAAGCCGAACCGGGCGTAGAAGGCCAGGTTCGCCTCCTTGGACGACTCGAGGTAGGCGGGCCGGCCCTCCTCGTCACAGCGGGCCAGGATCGGCTCGAGGACGGCGGCGCCGAGGCCCCGGCCCTGGTGGGCCGGGTCGGTGCCGAGCACGGCGAGGTACCAGTGGGGCTCGGCGGGATGGGCCCGACGGGTGGCCGACTGGTACCGCAGCCCGGCCCAGGACCGCAGCCGGAACAGCGAGGCCAAGGCGGGCATGGCCCGCAGCTCGCGCCAGTGGTCGATGCGGTGGCCGGGAGGCGCCCACACCGCGGCCGCCCGCACCTCGTCGTCGACCCACACCGAGCCCTCGTCGAGCACCGGGGCCGCCGCCACCCGGAACAGGTGGTGGGCCAGACGGTCCCACCGACGCCGGTCGGGCACGAGGTGGGTGAACAGCGGATCGTCGGCGAAGGCCCGCACGTGGGTGGCGGCCACCGCCGCCAGGTCGGCCTCGGTCGCCGGCCGGACGGTGACGCTCACGGGCGCTTGGGCGGCCCGGGGAAGAAGGCGTTGGTGCGGGCGACGTAGTCGTCGTAGCCGGGGCGGCGCTTGCCGATGCTGCGCTCGAGCATGGCCACCCCCGACACCCGGAGGAGGAAGAAGGTCATCACGATCGGGCCGATGACCGTGTAGATCCCCACCCCGGTGGCGGCGGCCACGATCCAGATGCCCCACCACACGCAGCTGTCGCCGAAGTAGTTCGGGTGCCGGGTGTAGCGCCAGAGCCCCCGGTCCATCACGGCGCCGGCGTTGGCCGGGTCGGCCTTGAAGCGCCGCAGCTGGAGGTCGCCCACGGTCTCGAAGAAGAGGCCGACGGCCCACACCAGTACGCCCACGATCTCAACCGGCCCGAGGGAGTCGGGCTGGTTGGCGGCCATGCCCACCTGGACCGGGGTGGACACGACCCACATGATCACGCCCTGCAGCCCGAACACGAGCCACAGGCTCTGGAGGGCGAAGGCGTCGCCCCGCCGCTTGCGCATGGCCACGTAGCGCGGGTCCTCGCCCTGGCCGTGGTTGCGCACGAAGAGGTGGATGGTCAGGCGGCCGCCCCAGAGGGTGACCATCGCCGCCAGCAGCACCTGGCGGCTCTCGATGCCGTCGCCGACCAGGAAGGCGACCCAGGCCGCCACGACGAAGCCCGCCCCCCAGACGATGTCGACGATCGACGCGTTGCGCAGGGGCAGCGACACCAGCCAGGTGCCGACCATCACCACGGCGATGGCGCCGGCACAGGCGGTGAAGACCTCCAGGTAGTTCACGGTCCCGTCTCCTCCTCGGCGCTCGCCCGGGCGGCGAGGCGCTCGTCGATCCAGTCGTCCATCTCGGCCCACCGGGCGTAGAGCCAGTCGAGGCGGGCCTCGTCGCCCTCGGGGACGGTGGCCCGGTCGTGGCGCCAGAAGCGGATCTCCACCGGTCGGCGCAGGGGCAGCACCTGCCGGAGGCGCTTGACCGACGCCACCTGCTCGAACCCGACGTGGCCCACGATCACCACGTTGGCATCCGGGGCGCCGTCGAAGAAGGCCAGCGCCCCGCCCGGCCGCGGGGGCAGCACGTGACGCAGGGCCCGGGCGGCCTCGGCCTGGGGGGAGCCCCGCTCGGCCAGCTTGTCCTGGGCCCGGGCCAGGCCGGCCGGGGTGTACAGGCCTCCGCCGGGGAAGATCACCGCCGCCTCGTCGGCTTCCATGCCCGAGACGAGGGTGCGCAGGACGGCCAGGCCCTCGGCGTTGTCGGCCTGGCCCCGGGCCACGAAGTGGTTGGGGATGCGGTGGCCCACGATGTCGAGGCAGGGTCCGAAGCGCAGACCTCGGGTCAGCGTGTAGCGCAGGTACCAGCCGGCCTCGGTACCCAGCAGGTAGGCCGGCATCACGGCGTCGACGATGCTGACGTGCTGGCTGAAGACGATCAGCGGCCCGGGGCCGAGGTCGGTGGGGCCCTCGACCCGGAACCGGAGCCCGACCACCCGCTGGGCGCCCCGGATCAGGCGGCCCGCCCACCAGTGCATGAGGGCGTGGTTGCGCTCGGTCCAGCTCCGGCGGGAGAACGGCTGGCTGACCCAGGACCAGAGGACCACCACGTGGGAGGTGGCCTCGATCCAGAGCGCGGCCACGGCGAAGGCGACCATGCGGACCGTCGGCCATCCCGGGCGGCGGGTGACGGCGTCGACCGCGGCGGCGAGGGGGAAGGTGACCGGGCTGGTCACGAGCAGGAGGGCGAGCAGCACCCAGACCACGGTGATGGTCACCACGCGGCGGGGCAGGGCTGCGGGGTAGGGCGAGGGCATGCCGCCCCGGCGGTGGTCCTTCACTTCGCCCGAAAACTAGAACAGATTCTAGAGTGGACCGTCCGTCCACCGAGCGGGGGAGAAACCACCGTGGGTCAGCCCGTCATCGTCGAAGCCGTCCGCACGCCCATCGGCAAGCGCAACGGTTGGCTCTCGGGCCTGCACGCCGCCGAGCTGCTGGCCAAGGCCCAGGTCGGGGTCGTGGAGCGGGCCGGCCTCGACCCGGCCAAGGTCGAGCAGGTGGTCGGGGGCTGTGTCACCCAGGCCGGTGAGCAGGCCTCCAACGTCACCCGTAACGCCTGGCTGAGCGCCGGCCTGCCCTACGAGACGGCGGCCACCACGGTGGACTGCCAGTGCGGCTCGGCCCAGCAGGCCAGCCACTTCGTGAACAACCTCATCCTGGCCGGGGCCATGGACATCGGCATCTCCTGCGGGGTCGAGGCCATGAGCCGGGTCGGCCTGGGGGCCAACGTCTACAACGGCCCCGGCTCCTCCAAGCCCGACGACTTCCCCTGGGACATGCCCGACCAGTTCGGGGCCGCCGAGCGCATCGCCCAGAACCGCGGCATCACCCGCGAGGACGTCGACTGGCTGGGGGTCGAGTCCCAGCGCAAGGCGGCCCAGGCCTGGGCCGAGGGCCGTTTCGACCGCGAGGTCATCCCGGTCGAGGTGGCCGTCCGTGACGAGGAGGGCAACCCCACGGGCGAGACCGAGGTCATCACCCGGGACCAGGGCCTGCGCGAGACCACGGCCGAGACGCTGGCCAACCTGAAGCCGGTGATGCCCGACGGCATCCACACCGCCGGCAACAGCTCGCAGATCTCCGACGGCGCCGCCGCCGTGCTGTGGATGGACGAGGACCGGGCCCGGGCCGAGGGCCTCACCCCGCGGGCCCGCATCGTCTCGCAGGTGCTGGTCGGCGACGACCCCTTCTACCACCTCGACGGGCCCCGCGAGGCCACCACCCGGGTGCTCGACAAGGCGGGCATGACCGTGGCCGACATCGACCTCTTCGAGGTCAACGAGGCCTTCGCCTCCGTCGCCCTGTCCTGGGCCCAGAAGCACGAGCCCGACTGGGACAAGGTGAACGTGAACGGCGGCGCCATCGCCATCGGCCACCCGGTCGGCTCGACCGGCGCCCGCCTCATCACCACCATCCTCCACGAGCTGGAGCGCACCGACGGCCAGTTCGGCCTGGTGTCGATGTGCTGCGGTGGCGCCCTGGCCACCGGCACCATCATCGAACGCATCAGCTGAGCGGGTGAGGATGGTCGGGTGAGCGCCGGCCATCGTCACGGGTCCGTGGCGGACGACGAGGTCGACGACCCGACCTCGGACCGCGCCCGAAGGGTCGTCGCCGTCGTGGCCGGCGTGGTCGCGGTGCTCTCGGTGGTGCTCGTCGTGGTCACCTGGCCCGACGAGGTCGACGAGGAGGTCGGCTACCAGCCCTTCGCCACCACCCTCTTCGACGCCGAGATCGTCGGCGCCGAGGAGGTGCCCTGCCAAGGCGTGACGGTCGAGGACCAGCCGCAGGTCGAGGCCCGCTGCTACCAGTTCGACCTCGAGGTGCAGGAGGGGCCCGACGCCGGGGAGGGTGCCACCCTCAACTACAACCAGGTCCCGGGGTCCACCCAGCTCGAGCTGGGCGACCAGATCGTGGTCGGCTTCTCGCCCGACGCCGCACCGGAGTTCCGCTACTACTTCGCCGACTTCCAGCGCGAGACGCCCCTGCTGCTGCTCTTCCTGCTCTTCGCGGTGGCCGTCCTCCTGCTGGGCCGCTTCGGCGGCTTCCGCGCCCTGCTGGGGGCCGGCGCCAGCCTCGTGGTGATCGTCCTGTACCTGATCCCGGCCCTGCTCGAGGGCACGGCGCCGATGCTCGCCGCCCTCCTTGCCGCCGGGCTCATCGCCGTGCTCGCCCTCTACCTGACCCATGGCGTCAGCAACCGGACCAACGTGGCCTTCCTGGGGACGGTGGCCAGCCTGGCCCTCACCGCCGTCCTGGCCGCCGTCTTCGTGGCCGCCACCCACCTGACCGGTCTGGCCGAGGAAGACGTCACCTTCCTCCAGCTCGGCAACGCCGCCATCGACGTACGGGGCCTGCTGCTGGCGGGCATCGTGATCGGCGCCCTCGGCGTGCTCGACGACGTGACGGTCACCCAGGTGGCCGCCGTGTGGGAGCTGCACGCCGCCGACCGCACGGCGTCGGCCCGGTCGCTCTACCGCTCGGCGGTCACCATCGGCCGGGACCACATCGCCTCGACCGTGAACACGCTGGTGCTGGCCTACGTCGGGGCGGCCCTCCCGTTGCTGCTGCTGTTCGAGCAGGCCGACCAGCCCCTCGGCCGCATCGTGACCGGCGAGGCGGTGGCCACCGAGATCGTCCGGGCCCTGGTGGGCTCGATCGGCCTCGTCGCCTCGGTGCCCATCACCACCGGCCTGGCGGTGGCCGTGGTCGGTGCCGCCCGGGGCCGGGACCACGTCTCCGCCGCCGACCAGCTCCCGGACCCCCCGGTGTCGGAGGGCCCGACCACCGCTCCCGGCGCCGACGATCCCGCCCCGGCCCGACCGCCGTCCCCGCCGGTGGCACCGGCGCCCACCTGGGACGACTTCGGTCCCGAGGAACGGGACTTCTAGCCCCCACGGGAGGACGAACAGCCCTTCTGCGCGGCCCGGCCCCGGGGCGAGGCTGACGAGCGTCCCGTCCGTCCCGTCGGAGGTGCCCCGTCATCGCCGTCATCGAGCTCCGTGGTGTGGGCCGTCGCTACCAGGTGGGCGACACCGAGGTCACGGCCCTCCGCGACGTCGACCTCACCGTCGACGCCGGCGAGTTCGTCGTCATCCTCGGCCCGTCGGGCAGCGGCAAGACCACCCTGCTCAACCTGATCGGTGCCCTCGACACGCCCACCGAGGGGGAGGTGACCGTGGCCGGGGCGACCATCACCGGGGCGCCCCGCGCCGAGTTGTTCCGGGTGCGGCGTCAGGCCGTCAGCTTCGTCTTCCAGACGTTCAACCTGTTCCCCGCCCTCACCGCCCGGGAGAACGTGCAGTTCGCCATCGACGTGGCCCGCCCCGGGCCCGACGCCCCGGGCGCCGTCGCGGTGCTCGAGCGGGTCGGTCTGGCCGACCGGCTGGACCACTTCCCCCACCAGCTCTCCGGCGGCGAGCAGCAGCGGGTGGCCATCGCCCGGGCCCTGGCCACCGGCAACCCGGTCCTCCT
>CAYTJS010000191.1:0-7798 GCA_964438115.1 uncultured Iamiaceae bacterium | reverse complement strand
CTGCGGATCGTACCGGCGCCGGTGGTCCCGGGCGAAGGCGCCCGTCGCCCCGTCACCGCTGGTGGGCCGGACAGGAGTAGGTCGTGCGGCCGCCGATCGTGCGGCGGGCGAGGGGCGTCCCGTCCCGGGGGCAGACCCCGTCACGATGGCGCTCGGCCATGAGGTCGCCGGTGTGGCTCCCGCCCCGGGCCAGCAGCCGGTCCAGGGTGGCCCGCACGTGGCGGTGGAGCCGGCGGTGCTCGTCGTCGTCGAGGCCGCCGGCGACCCGGGCGGGGTCCAGCCCCGCCCGCCACAGGATCTCGTCGGTCAGGAGGTTGCCCAACCCGGCGATGCGGGCCTGGTCCATCAGGCGGGCCTTGAGCGGGGCGGCGCTGCCGGCCAGGGCCGCCCGGAGCTGACCGACGGTGAGGGTGAGGGCGTCGGGCCCGAGGGCGTCCTCGTCGGGGTCGAGACTGACGCCGCCCAGGCGCCGGGGGTCCCGCATGCGCAGTTCGGTCCCGTCGGTGAACCCGAGCACGAACCGGTCCCAGCCCGCCTCCTCGCGGTTGCTGCCGTAGACGAGGTCGTCGAGGGCGGCCCCGCCGTCCACCACCAGGCGCCCGGTCATCCCGAAGCGCAGACCCAGCACCGGCCCGTCGCCGTCGTCGGTGTCGACGAGCAACAGCTTGCCCCGCCGTCGGGCGGCGGTCAGCCGGCGGCCGGTCAGGGCCGCCACGGCCGTGACGCCGTCGAGTCCCCCCTTCAGGTACCAGGCGTCGTCGGCGCCGACCGAGGCCACGGTGCGGCCCAGCGCCGCCTCGGCGTGGCGGCGGTAGTACTCGATCTCGAGGATCTCGGGCACGGTGCGGTCAGGGGTCGACGCGGGCCAGGGCCGCCTCGAGGTCGGCCCGGAGGTCGTCGACGTGCTCGAGGCCGACCGAGAGGCGGATCGTCCCCGGCCTGATGCCGGTCGCGGCCAGCTCGTCGGGGGTCAGGCTCCGGTGCGTGGTCGAGGCGGGGTGGCAGACCAGGGTCTCGGGACCACCGAGGGAGGTGGCCAGCCGGGCCACGGCCAGGCCCTCGGTGACCACCCGCCCGGCGTCGCTGCCGCCCACGAGGTCGAAGGTGACCATGCCGCCGGTGACGGCCAGCTGGCGTCGGGCCAGCTCGTACTGGGGATGGCTGGGCAGACCCGGATAGCGCACGCCCTCGACGGCGGGTTGGGCCTCCAGGAACTCGGCCAGGGCCTGGGCCGTGGCGCTCTGGCGGGCCAGACGGACCGGCAGGGTACGCAGGCCCCGGAGGCCGTTCATGGCGTCGAAGGGCGATGCGTTGGCGCCCTGGAGGATGGCGAAGCCCCACAGCCAGTCGAGCAGCTCGCGGCTGCCGGCCACGACCCCCAGGCTGGCGTCGTTGTGGCCGCAGATGGCCTTGGTGGCCGAGTGCAGGACGAGGTCGGCCCCGTGGTCGAGCGGGCGCTGACCGAGCGGGGTGGCGAAGGTCGAGTCGACGCAGGTGACCGGGCCCTTGATGGCGCCGACCTCGTCGAGGTCGACCAGGTCGAGCCGGGGGTTGGCCGGGGTCTCGGCGAAGACGAGCGTGGTCTGGCCGGGACGGACGGCGGCGGCGAAGGCCCCGGGCTCGGTGGCGTCCACCTGGGTGACCTCGATTCCGAAGCGCTGGCAGAGGCCCAGGAAGACGGTCTGGGTCTGGGAGTAGAGCTGACGCTGGGTGACGACGTGGTCGCCGGTCGAGCAGATGCCCAGGACGACCCCGGTCACGGCCCCCATCCCCGAGGCGTAGGCCCGGGCCGCCTCGGCCCCCTCCAGGTCGGCGATGGCGGCCTCGAAGGCGGCCACCCCCGGGTTGCCGTGCCGGGCGTAGAAGCGGTCGGGGGCGACGCTCCCGGCCGCCTCGGCCAGTTCGGCCGCAGTGTCGACCTCGTACACGGTGGAGGGCCACAGGATGGGGGCCAGGGCCCCGCCCTGGTCGGCCCGGCCGCCGGTGACGGCGAGCGTCTCGGGGTGCAGGGGGCGGTCGGTGGGCTCAGGCATCGTGCTTCTCCACGAGGGTCAGGAACTCGCCCAGCACGGCGGCCACGGCGTCGACCTCGATGAGGAAGCCGTCGTGGCCGTGCTCGCTGTCGATGGTCACGTGGCGGCTGGGCGCGCCCCCGGCGAGCAGGGCGGCGTGGACCGCCTCCTGCTGGTGCCGGGGATAGAGGGTGTCGGAGGAGATGCTCACGTTGAGGGTGGGCACCGGGATACGGGCGAGGGCCCGTCGGGCACCGCCGCGGGCGCGACCCACGTCGTGGAGGTCCATGGCCCGGTTCAGGCGCAGGTAGCTGTTGGCGTCGAAGCGGCGCACGAACTTGGCGCCCTGGTAGTCGAGGTAGCCCTCGACCTCGAAGCGCTGCTCGAGCAGGAACTCGTCGAGCACCTCGAGGCCGTCGCGCCCGAAGCGGGACTCGTAGACGGCGTCGCTGCGGTAGGTGATGTGGGCGATCATTCGGGCCAGGGCCAGGCCCTCGTGGGGGCCGTCGCCGGGCGCGGCGTCGTAGTAGTCCCCGCCCCGCCAGCGGGGGTCGAGGGCGACGGCGAGGCGCCCCACCCGACTGAAGGCGATCTGCCAGGCGCTGGCGGCCGCCGCCGTGGCCAGCGGCACGAGCGACCGCACCCGGTCGGGGAACATGACCCCCCACTCGAGGACCTGCATGCCGCCGAAGGACCCGCCGACCACGGCCAGCCACCGGTGGACGCCGAGGTGGTCGGCCACGGCGGCCTGGGTCCGCACGATGTCGCGCACGGACACCACCGGGAAGGTCGAGCCGTAGGGCCTGCCCGTGGCCGGGTCGGTCGACGCCGGCCCGGTCGTGCCCTGGCAACCGCCCAACACGTTGACGCAGACGACGAAGAAGCGGTCGGTGTCGAGGGCGGCACCCGGGCCGACCATGCCGTCCCACCACCCCGGGGTCGGGTGCCCGGGGACATTGTCGCCGGTGACGTGGCTGTCGCCGGTGACGGCGTGGCAGACGAGGACGGCGTTGCCGGCGTCGGGGTCGAGCTCACCCCACGTCTCGTAGGCCAGGGTGACCTCGTCGAGGCGACCGCCGCCCTCGAGCACGAAGGGCCGACCGGCGGGCAGGGTGAGGAACCGACGCCGCCCGACGGGGTCGCCCAGGCGCCACGCACCGGTCACCGGCAGGTCGTGGGTCCCCTCGGGCATGGTCGGTCCTCGGTGGTCGGGGGGCGGACGGGCGAGGGGCCGTGGGCTCGGGACGACTTGGTTGCCCTCGGAGGGCCACATCCCCGCCGGTGGGCGGGTGGCACCTTGGGTGTCCGCCCCAGGTTGCCGGACCCGGTCACCCAGGTCGCTCTCGATGTCGGGCCGCAGCGTAGCGGCCCGATCGGGCTCACCGGAAGCGGGCTTCGGTGTCGTAGTGGGCCTGGAGGTCGATGACGGCGTTGAACTCGTCGAAGCCGACCACGAGGTCGAGGTCGTCGCGGAGCGTGCCCACCTCGGCCAGACGGCCGTAGGCGGCCTGCATCGCCCGGGTGGCGGCGTAGAGCCCCGACAGGGGCGAGACGATGAGGTCGAAGCCCAGGTCGCTCAGCTCGGCCGGGGTGAGCAGCGGGGTGCGGCCGGCCTCGACCATGTTGGCCACCCGCACGGCGTCGGGCAGGGCCTCGGCCACGGCCTCCAGCTCGGCCACCGACTCGGGGGCCTCGACGAAGACGGCGTCGACCCCGAGGTCGAGGGCGGCCTTGGCCCGGTCCAGGGCCTCGGCCAGGCCGACGGCCGCCCGGGCGTCGGTGCGGGCCGTCACGTGCAACCGGTCGCGATGGGCCAACGCCGCCCGCAGCTTGGCCAGCCACTCGTCGCGGGGCACGACCTCCTTGCCGGCCATGTGGCCGCAGCGCTTGGGCCAGACCTGGTCCTCGAGGAACAGGCCGGTGGCCCCCGCCGCCTCCCACAGCTCGACGGTGCGGATGGTGTTGAGGGGGTTGCCGTACCCGGTGTCGGCGTCGACCACGAGCATCAGGTCGGGGGCGGCCCCGACGACCCGTCGGGCCACCTCGGCCTGCTCCGCCTGGGTCAGGTACCCGAAGTCGGGCAGGCCCAGCAGCGTGGCCGACACGCTGTAGCCGGAGAGGAAGGCGACCTCGTGCCCGGCCTGGCGGCACAGGCGGGCCGACAGGGCGTCCCACACCCCGGGCATGAGCACCGGCTCCCCCGTCGCCAGTCGGTCCCTGAGGTCGTCGCCGCCCACGACCCGAACCTAGACGAGGACGCGCCGATAGGATCGAGGGTGGCGCGCCGGGAAGACTGGTCGGCAACTCCATCATGACCCGCGCCCCCATCGCCCTCCACCGGTGACCTTCGTCCTCGCCGTCCACGCCGCCGTGGCGCTGACGTTGCTGGCCGCCCGGAACCGCTGGGGGTCACGGGCCTTCGCCGTGGCCGCGGTGGCCCCGGTCGTGACCCTGGGCTGGGCCCTGGCCCAGCGGACCGACGTCCTCGACGGGGCGGTCCCGACCCAGGGCGTCGAGTGGGTGGGGGCCCTGGGCCTCGACCTCGACCTCCGCCTCGACGCGTTCGCCCTCGTGTTCGTCCTGCTCATCGGGGCCGTGGGCACGGCCGTGACCGTCTACGCCACCGGCTACTTCTCCGCCCGACCGGGGCTGGGGCGCTTCGCCGCCACCCTCGTCGTCTTCGCCGGCGCCATGGTCGGCATCGTCCTCGCCGACAACGTCTTCGCCCTGTTCGTGTTCTGGGAGCTGACCTCGATCACCTCCTACCTGCTCATCGGCTTCGAGGACGAGAAGGCATCGGCCCGCGGGGCCGCCCTGCAGGCCATGCTCACGACGGGGGCGGGCGGCCTGGCCCTCCTGGCGGGCCTGGTCCTGCTCGGCCAGGCGGCGGGGACCTACTCGCTCTCGGGACTGCTCGCCGACCCGCCGTCGGGGTCGACGGTCGAGGTGGCCCTCGTCCTGGTCCTGCTCGGGGCGTTCACCAAGTCGGCCCAGGTCCCGTTCCACTACTGGCTCCCCGGTGCCATGGCCGGGCCGACGCCGGTGAGCGCCTTCCTGCACTCGGCGACCATGGTGAAGGCGGGCGTCTACCTCGTCGCCCGCCTGGCGCCCGCCTTCGCCGACGCCGCCGTCTGGCGACCGGCGGTGGTGGGCGTGGGCCTGGCCTCGATGGCGATCGGGGGGTACCGGGCACTGCGCCAGCACGACCTGAAGCTGCTGCTGGCCTTCGGCACGGTGAGCCAACTCGGGCTCCTCGTCGTCCTGTTCGGCATCGGGACCCCGGCCACGACCAAGGCCGGCGTCGTGCTGCTGGTGGCCCACGCCCTCTTCAAGGCGACGCTGTTCCTGGCGGTGGGGGCGGTGGACCACCAGGCCCACACCCGCGACCTCCAGGTCCTCGACGGCCTGGCCCGGCGCATGCCCCGCACCTTCGTGGTCACCGTCCTGGCGGCGGCCTCCATGGCCGGCCTGCCCCCGCTCCTGGGGTTCGTGGCCAAGGAGGCCGCCTACGAGGGCCTCCTCGACCTGCACACCGGCTGGGGGGCGGTCACCCTCGCCGTCGTCGCGGCCGCCACCGCCCTCACCGTGGCCTACTCGGCCCGCCTGGTGTGGGGCGGGTTCGGCCCGGCCGACCCACCGGGCACCGACGGGGGTCCCGTGCCCACCCGTGACGTGCGCGAGGCCGGGCGCCTGCTCTGGGTACCCGGCGCCGTGCTCACCGCCGGCACGGTGACCTTCGGCCTCGCCCCGGGGCTCCTGTCGCCCCTCGTGGGCGCCGCCACCACCGCCCTCGACGCGACGGCCGAGCCCAAGTCCCTCGCCCTCTGGCACGGGTTCAACGCCGCCCTGGCCCTGTCGGTGGTGGCCCTCGCCGCCGGCGCCGCCCTGGCCCTCGCCCACCGACGGGTCGAGGACTTCCAGGCCCGCCTGCACCGGTTCATGCCCCCCGGGGCGGTGGACGGCTACCGGTGGAGCCTCGACGCCCTGGGCCGGACCGCCCGGGTGGTCACCGGCATCGTCCAGAGCGGGTCCCTGCCCCTCTACCTGGGCGTGATCTGGGCGGTCGTCCTCCTGCTGCCCGGCCTGGCCCTCCTCCGGGTCGCCGCCGTCCCCGACGGCCTCCTCGACGTGCGCTCGCCCATCCCCGTGCTCGCCGCCGGGGCCGTGATCGTCACCGCCCTGGCGGTGGCCGCCGTGCGCCACCGCCTGCTCGCCGTCCTGCTCCTGGGCGGGGTCGGCTACGGCATCGCCGTGCTGTTCCTCGTCCAGGGTGCCCCCGACCTGGCCCTCACCCAGCTCCTCGTCGAGACCCTCGGCCTGGTCATCTTCGTCCTCGTCCTGCGCCACCTCCCGGCCCGGTTCGAGACGGTGCCCTGGCGCGTCGCCCAGGTCCCACGGGTGGTCCTCGCCGTCGCCGTCGGCGTCTTCGTCACCGTCGCCGCCCTCACCACGGCGACCTCCGAGCCCGACCGCGCGGTCTCCGAGGCCATGATCGCCCGGGCCGACCCCGAGGCGGGGGGCAAGAACGTCGTCAACGTGATCCTGGTCGACTTCCGGGCCCTCGACACCCTGGGCGAGATCACCGTCATCATGGTCGCCGCCCTGGGCCTCCACAGCCTGGTGCGCCGCTCGAGCCGATCCGGGGCCCGGCGATGATCCCGCGCCGGTCCCCCGTCCTCGAGGTCGGCGTCGACGCCGTCTTCCACACCATCCTGGCCCTGTCCCTGTTCCTGCTGTTCACCGGCCACAACAGCCCGGGGGGCGGGTTCATCGCCGGCCTGGTCGCCGGCGCCGCCTTCGTCCTGCGCTACGCCAGCGGCGCGGTGCCCGCCGTGACCGCCATCGCCCCGGTCAGCCCCCGCGTCCTCTTCGGCGCCGGCCTGCTCGCCGCCCTGGCGACCGGCCTGGTTCCCCTCGCCCTCGGTCACCCCTTCCTCGACAGCGCCATCCTCAAGGGCGACCTCCCGGTGCTGGGGCCGGTGAAGCTGGTGACGGTCCTCTTCTTCGACGTCGGCGTCTACCTCGTGGTCCTCGGTCTCGTGCTGAGCGTGCTGCGGGTCCTGGGGGAGGACCGGCTGCCCATGACCGAGCGGGCCGACGAGGGTGGCGACCGGGAGGACCGGCCATGACCCTCGTCCTCGCCCTCACCGCCGGCACCCTCTTCGCCGTCGGTACCTACCTCCTCCTGCAGCGCACGCTGAGCCGGGTGGTGATCGGGCTCGTGCTCCTCGGCAACGGGGCCAACGTCCTGCTCCTCCTCGCCGGCGGCGAGGGCGGCGCCGCCGCCATCGTCGGCGGGGACCCGCCCTTCGCCGACCCCCTCCCCCAGGCGATGATCCTCACCGCCATCGTCATCACGTTCGGGGTCACGGCCTTCCTCCTCGCCCTCGTGTACCGGAGCTGGCTGCTGGAGGGTGACGACGAGGTCGAGGACGACCTCGAGGACCGGCGGATCGCCCGTCTGGCCGAGGCCGACCGCGACCGCCGCGAGCTCCAGGACGCCGAGGCGGCCCGGCTGGTCAGCGACAGCGACCGCGACCCGGAGGACTGACGTGGACACCCTCGTCCCGCTCCCGTTCGTCCTCCCGCTCGTCGGCGCGGCCATCGCGCTGCTGTTGACGCGACGCCCCGTGGTCCAGCGGGTGCTCGCCGTGGCGACCATGGCGGCCACGACGGCCGCCGCCGTGGCCCTGCTGGTGACGGTGGTGGACCGCGGGGTCGTGGCGACCACGATCGGCGGCTGGCCCGCCCCGGTGGGCATCGTGCTGGTGGTCGACCGCTTCAGC
>CAYTJS010000190.1:0-7823 GCA_964438115.1 uncultured Iamiaceae bacterium | reverse complement strand
GGATGCCCCGGCCGGCGGCCCGGTCGGCCGCGTCGGCTCCCGAGCGGTGGCCCCACCGGCCGACGCCCTCGCCGAGGCGGTGGCCCTCCTCGACGGCTCCCGGCGGCCGGTGCTGGTGGTCGGGGCCGGCGCCCGCGGCGCCATGACCGAGGTCCTGGCCCTGGCCGAGACCCTCGACGCCCCGGTGCTCACCACGTTCAAGGCCAAGGGCCAGGTGTCGGACCACCACCCGCTGGGAGCGGGCGTCGTCGGCCGCAGCGGCACGCCCGTGGCCTCGTGGCTGATGAACGAGTCCGACGCCGTCGTGGTGGTCGGCGCGTCCTTCGCCAACCACACCGGCATCGCCGACTACAAGCCGATCGTCCAGGTGGACGACGACCCCCTGGCCCTGGGCCGGTTCCACCCCGTCACCGTCCCCGTGCTGGGTGACGCCGCCGTGACCGCCACCGCCCTCGCCGACCGGCTGGCCGCCGCGCCCGACCGGGTCGACCAGCGCCGGGACGTGGCCGAACGGTGGGGGCTCTGGCGGGCCGAGAAGGCCCGGCGGGTCGACGACGACCGGGGCCACGGCGTCGGGTCGGCGGCGGTGTTCGCGGCACTGTCCGAGCACGTCGGCGAGGACGCGGTGGTGTGCGTCGACGTGGGCAACAACACCTACGCGTTCGGCCGCTACTTCGAGTGCACCGGCCAGACCGTGCTGATGTCGGTCTACCTCGGCTCCATCGGCTTCGCCCTCCCCGCCGCCCTCGGGGCCTGGGCGGCGGCCCCGGACCGGCCGATCGTGTCGGTGAGCGGCGACGGCGGCCTGGGCCAGTACCTGGCCGAGCTGACCACCGCCGTGAAGTACGGGGTCCCCCTCACCCACGTCGTGCTCGACAACGGGATGCTGGCCAAGATCAGCAAGGAGCAGCGGGCCGCCCACCTCGAGGTCTGGCAGACGTCGCTGCACAACCCCGACTTCGCCGCCTACGCCGACCTGTGCGGGGCCCGGGGCTGGTCGGTGCGCACCGCCGCCGACCTGGGGCCGGCCCTCGCCGCTGCCCTGGCCCACCCCGTCCCGTCGCTGTCCACGTCCACGCCGACCCCGACCTGGTGTGACCACGCTGGACGACACGGCCCCGGTGGGCGACGATGCCGCCCCGTGGGCGACTACGAGGACGACGCCGTGCTCGTCGCCGCCCTCCGCCACGGGGACGAGGCGGCCTTCGCCTGGCTCCTCGACCGTCACGGCCCCGGACTGGCCCGGGTGGCCCGCCGTCACGTGGCCGACGACGACACCGCCGCCGACGTCGTGGCCGAGACCTGGCTGGCGGTCATCCGGGGCATCGACGGGTTCGAGGGCCGCTCGTCGGTGCAGACCTGGCTGTACCGGATCGTCCTCAACCGGGCCCGGACGCGGGGCGTCCGTGACGCCCGCACCGAGAGCACCGGCGACCTGCTCACCGACGACGGCCCTGCGTTCGCGCCGGGGCGCTTCCGACGTCGGCCGCCGTACCGGCACCACTGGTCCCGACCGCCGGCGCCCTGGGAGGACGAGCCCGGCGCCCGCCTGGCCGGCCGGGAGGTCCTGGCGGCGGTGGCCGACGCCATCACCACCCTGCCGGAGCGCCAACGCAGTGTCTTCGTGCTCCGGGACGTCGAGGGCTGGTCGGCGCCCGAGGTCTGCGAGGTGCTCGAGGGCAACCAGCGGGTGCTCCTCCACCGGGCCCGGGCCCGGGTCCGCCAGGCCCTGGAGGATCGCCATGAGGAGGGCGGGTGGTGAGCCGCCGGGACCTGGCCTGCCGGGAGTTCACCGAGCTGGTCACCGACCTGCTCGAGGGTGCCCTCGACGACGCCACGCTCCGACGGGTGGACGACCACCTCGCCGACTGTGCTGGCTGTCGTCGGGCCCTGGCCCAGTGGAAGGCGGTGGTCCGCCTGGCCGGGGCGCTGAACGACGACGACGTGGCCGCAGTGCCTGAACCCACCCGTCAGCGTCTGCTCGAGGCCTTCCGGGCCGCACGGGCGGCACCCGACGGACCCTGAGCGACGGCGCCGTCAGGCGCGATCGCGTCCCTCGGCGAAGAAGGCCGTGAGCCGGTCCACGCCGGGCACCTCGGGCAGGGGCAACGAGGCCCCGAACGGCTCGTTCCAGTAGCCACCGAGCGGCGGCGGTGACCACGGCCCGACGTAGGCGTAGGGCAGGGGATGGTCCTCGTCGCCGAGGCTGACGCCGTAGTTGACCTCGGCGGCGACCGTGGCCAGGTCGAAGTGCTCGGGCCACAGCTGGGGCTCGGCGGCCCCCACGTCAGCGGCGAACACCGTGAGGGCGGCCTGGGCCGCGGCCAGGACGGCGGCCAGGTGGGCCGCCGCCTCGCGGTCGAGCCTCAGGTCGGCGTCGGGCCTGAACGGGGTCTCGGGCTCGTAGACCTCGGCCGTCAACCCCGGGGTGACGCGCGCCACCGCGGCGGCGGCTCCGACCGTCGTGAGCGGCGCCCGCTCCTCGTCGACGATGCCATCGAGCCGGTCGTCGCGCCGGACCAGCTCGGTACCAACGACGAGGAGGCGGCGCACCACCGGACCGTCGTCGTCGACCGGGTACTCCTGGGTGGCGAACCCGCCCGGCCACTGCCGGAGTCCGATGCGACGGCGGTGGGCCCACAGGCCGGCGCCCAGCACGTGTTCGGCGACGGAGTGGAGGCCCAGGCGGGTCAGGGCCAAGCGGTCAGGCGACGGCACCGTCCCGGGCTCCGCGAGCGCCGGCTACGGGGCGACCTGGCTCGGCGCCGCCGCGTCGAGCGACGCCCCGCCGTCGCCGAGCTGACCGAAGGCATCCCACCCCCAGCACCAGAGGCGGTCATCGCGGGTCCGGGCACAGACATGCTCCCCGCCGTGGGTCACGTCGTCCCAGAGGTGGGCACCGGGCGGAGCGACCTCCACCGGCGCCGATTGGTCCGTGAGGGGAGACCCGTCGCCGAGGGCGCCGTGCTGGTCGGACCCCCAGCAGTGGAGCTGGCCGCTGGTCCGCTGGGCACAAGTGCCCCCCTCGCCCCCCTCGACCCGGCGCCAGTTCGTGATCGCGCCGGTCACGAGTTGAGGGCTGGCCGCGTCGACGAGCGGCGGTCCGTTGCCCAGCGCACCGAAGACGTCGCTCCCCCAGCAGTACAGGCCGCCGACGGACCGACCGGCGCAGGTGTGCGCGCCACCGGCGCCGAGGAAGATCCAGCGGGTCGACGGCAGGGTGACCCGATGGGGGGCCAGGCGTTCGCCGCCGGGTGCCCCGTCGCCGAGTTGGCCCCAGGTCCCCGCGCCCCAGCAGTAGATGCGCTCTCCCCGGCGGCCACAGGTGTGGAAGTTCCCGGCACTGACCCAGCCCCAGTCGGCATGGGCCCCCGCCACCTGGACGGGGACATCGCTGCGGGCGCGCGGGCCGCCGTTGCCCAGCTGGCCCCGACTGTCGTCGCCCCAGCAGTAGAGACGATCCGCCCGCCGCCCACACACGTGGTCGGCCCCGGCCGAGACCCGGGTCCAGTTGGTGTGGCGCCCGGCGACCTCCCGGGGACGGTCACTGGCGAGGTAACGCCCCCCGTCGCCCAACTGGCCCCGGTGATCCCGACCCCAGCAGTACAGGCGGCCCTGCCGGGTGCCACAGGTCAGGTTCTCTCCGGCGCTCACCGTGGACCAGTCGGTGTGGCCGCCGGCGACCTGGACCGGGGCCTGCCGGTCGACGTTCTCCCCGCCGTTGCCGAGGGCGCCGTACCGGTCGCTGCCCCAGCAGTACAGCCGACCGGATCGCCGGATCCCGCAGGTGTGGTGGAACCCGGCGTCGACGGCGACCCAGTCGGCGGTGCCATTGCCTTCGACACCGTCAGCGGTGGCCCCCGCCGAGCCGGGTGCCGTCGTCACAGCCACCCCCAGCCCGAGGGCGAGGATCACGGCCACGACGAGTCGCCGACGCACGCATGAACGGTACGCCCCCGGGCGGCCTGTGTCGACCAGACTGCCGGACGTGCTCGACCACGCCGCCATCATCACCACCGAGGCCGAGGCCCTCGCCGCCGCCGCCGACGGCGCCGACGGGACGGCCCCGGTGCCCGGGACCGACTGGACCCTCGACGACCTGCTCGACCACGTCGGTCAGCTGATGTGGCTCTTCGCCGGACGGACTCGCAAGGCCCTCGGCGGCGAGTTCTACGACACCGAGCGCCCCGAGGGCGCCGACCGCGTCGCCTGGTTCCGGGAGGGGGCCGTCACCCTCTCGGGCCACCTGGCCGAGGCCCCCGACGACCTCCTGATCAAGACCTGGGCCGGTCCCAGCTCGCCGGCCTGGCTACGGCGGCGGGTGGCCCACGAGCTCACCGTCCACCGGTGGGACGCCGAGGCCGCGACCGGCACCCCGACCGCGGTGGCCGCCGACGTGGCCGCCGACGGGATCGACGAACTGCTCGACGAGTTCCTGGCCCTGGTCGACCTCGGGGGCGTGGGCGGGACCCTGCACCTGCACGCCACCGACGGGGACGGCGAGTGGCTGATCGACCCCACCGGTGACACCGTCACCTGGCGGCACGGCCACGAAAAGGGGGACGTCGCCGTCCGCGGGGCGACCGGCGACCTGCTCCTCGTGCTGTGGGGCCGGCTGCCGCCCAGCCGGGTCGAGGTCCTCGGCGACGACGCCGTCCTCGACCGCTGGCGGGCGGCGACCAGCTTCTGACCCCTCGTCCGAAATTGCGTCGCCAGATCGGGGGTGTGGGGGGTTCGGCCTCAGCTGAGGGCTTCCACGACCCGGGCGTGGCCCTCGCGGTGGAGGGCGGCGACCTCGTCGAGGTCGAGGTGGTCGAGGCGGTCCTGCCACTGGCTGCGCTCGGCGATCGAGGCGGCGTAGTTGGCCTTGCGCTTCGCCACCCGACCCAGGCCCTCGCGGGCGGGCGTGGGGGCCCCGTCGGGCTGGTACTGGGCCTCGATGCCCTCCCGCAGCATCTCCAGCGCCTCGGAGCGGAGCTGGCTGATGCGGGACTCGGTCACCCCGAGGAACTCGGCCAGCTCGAGGCTGGTCCGACCCTCCAGGAAGTAGCCGATGATGACCAGACGCTGGCGCTCGGGCAGCAGGTCCACGGCGTCCCGGAGGTAGGCGTGCATCTCGCGGGTCTCGAGCTCCTCGAGGGGCTCCATCTGGGACCGGTCGACGAGGACGTCGACGAGGGTCAGGTCCTCCTCGCTGTCCTCGGTGACCTCGTGTTCGAGGGCCAGCACCACGGACCGGAACATGCGGTCCTGGAGCCGGTTCAGCTCGTCGATGGTCATCCCCAGCTCGTCGGCCATCTCGGCCAGGCTGGGCACCCGGCCCAGCTCGGTGGCCAGCCGCTGCTCGGTCTGCTCCATCTTGCGGGCCAGGTTCCGCACCGAGCGGGGGGCCCAGTCGGCGGCCCGCACGGCATCGAGGATCGCCCCCCGGATGCGCTGGGCGGCGAAGCGGTCGAAGGGCACGCCCCGGCTGGCGTCGTAGCGGCGGGCCGCCTCGACGAGGCCGAGGGCGCCGGCCCGGGCCAGCTCCTCGCGGTCCACGTGTCGTGGGAAGTGCACCGCGACCTGGAACACGATGTGCCGCACCAGCGGCAAGTGGTCTTCGATCACCTTGGCATCGATGGCATCGCCCATCAGAAATCGCCCTCCTGATTCGTTGTAGCCATCGGGGTAACGGCGCGACGGGCTGAGGACTTGAGCGATTTCCCGAAAAACTTCTCCCGGGCTCCTCCGGGTGGGGTCAGAGCCCGGCGAAGACGGCCGCCCGCACGCCCCGCTCGGCCAGATCGGCCAGCAATGGGACGGGGTCGTCGAGGGCGGCCAGCCCGTACGCGCCCGGGCGGGGCAACTCACCCGCTCCGGCGGCCCGGGCGGCCACTGCGGCCACCGCCCCGGCGGCCACGGCCGGGCGGTCCATGGCCCCGTAGACCACGAGGTCGCGGGCCCCGGTCCGCACCCCCCGGACCTCGACGCGAACGGCGCCAGGACCACCTTCCGGGTGCGGCCGGCGCAGCATGGGCAGCCAGGCCGTCAGTCGGTCACGCCGGTTGGCGCCCATCCGCGCCGTGGCCCGGACCAGGTCGCCGGCGAAGGCGTCGACCAGGAGCAGGGGGTCGGGCAGGGCGGCCCGATAGCAGTCCCGGCCGCCCACCGGCTCGGGGAACCAGCACAGTTCGCGCCCCGAGCCGCCCCGGCGGCTGATCCAGCCGCCGTCGCGCCAGTCCACGGCGTCGTCACCGAGGGCGGCATGGTGCTGTTCGGCGCAGGCGGGGCCGCCGGTGCCGACCTTGGCCACGTGCACCTCATCGGCGGCATCGAGGTCGTTGACGGCGTGGCGCACGAGCAGGCAGCTCAACCCGGGCGAGAACCCGGCGCCGATGACCACCGGCAGGCCCCGCTCGACGGCCTCGGCGTCGAGATCGAGGAGGCGGCGGGTGTCGGTCATCTGGTCGGTGGTGGTGACCACCGCACTGCCCTGGCGCAGGGCCCGGGTGGCCAGATCGGCCTGGGTGCCCGCCGGGGTGGCCACCAGGACGACGTCGGCCTCGGGCACCGCCTCGGCGGTGGCCTCGGCGCCCTCCCCCAGCAGTCGGGCGACGTTGGTGCGCCGTCCCTCGTCGGGGTCGGTGACGACGACCGAGGTGACGGCGTCGGTGGAGGCGAGCTGACGGGCGGCGCGGGCTCCGGTGGCGCCGGCGCCGAGGACGGCGACCCTCAACGCAGCTCGGGGCCCTCGAGCTGGCGCCAGCCGCCGTTGCTCGGCGGGGTGCCGCCCGTGCCGCGGACGCGGAAGGCGGCGGCGAAGAGGCCGGCCACGCCGACGGCGAGGAGGACGCGGCGGAGACGTTGCACGGGGCGCACGGTACCCGGCGCAGGACCGCCCCGCCGACGGACCCGGGAAGTGGGGCTAGTTGGAATCGAACCAACGACCTCGCCCTTATCAGAGGCGCGCTCTAACCGACTGAGCTATAGCCCCGGGGACCCGACACTGTACCGACGCCCGCGGCGGGCGTCACCCTCGGCGGGGTGCGGTCTCCTGGTCCTGCTCGATCATGGTGATGCGTAGGCCGCCGGTGATGTCGCAGACCAGGTTGAACAGGACGGTCAGCAGCACCACGAAGAAGATCAGGGCGATGGCGACCACGGCGCCGGCCGACAGCAGGGACTCGAACATCTGCTGGGGGTCGAAGCTGAAGTCCTCGAAACCCAGGTCCTTGATGAAGTCCTCGGTGTTGTCCACCGAGCCACTGGAGACGGCCACCCGCCAGATGAGCAGCGAGGCCAGCACGACGATGGCCCAGACGGCGGCGATGAAGATGCTGGCCACCTTGAAGACCGACCAGGGGTCGATGCGGCGGATGACCCGACGCACCCGGCGGGCCGACGCCTTCAGCTCGGCCCGCGCCTCGCGGCGCGACATCCGAACCGGCGGGACCTCGATCGTGGCCTCGTCGTCCATCGGCCGGGCCTCGACCACCACGTCGACGGGGTCGGTGGCCTCGGCCTCCTCGGCCGCGTCGTCCTCGACGGGGTCAGGATCCTCGACGTCCTCGACCTCGATGACGCCCGCGGGGGCCGTTTCCGGCTCGTCGTCGGGTCCGGCCTCGCCGTCGACCTCGTCGTCCTCGGTCGTCACGTCGGCGTCCGGCACAGCTCGAAGTGTACGGGGTCGCTCACGGGCAAGGGCCGACACAGCCCGGCGGCCGGGCCCACCGCCGCCAGCCGGGGGGCGAAGGCCGACGGCACGTCGACGGCCAGTCCGGCCTCGTGCCTCGAGGTCCCCGGGGGGGCCACGGGATAGGGGTTGGTGGCCCGGGCCGCCC
>CAYTJS010000189.1:0-7842 GCA_964438115.1 uncultured Iamiaceae bacterium | reverse complement strand
GGCCCCCCGGGTCGACATCCTCCTCTGCGAGACGATGGCCAGCGCCAGCGAGGCCCGGGCCGCCGCCCGGGCCTCGCTGGCGGCGGCCGAGGGGGCCCCCGACCGCCCCGAGGTGTGGGTGAGCTGGACGATGCAGGGCAACCGCCCTGGCCGCCTGCCCAGCGGCGAGAACGTCGAGGCCGCCCTGGCGTCGGTGACCGACCTCCCCGTCGACGCCCTCCTGGTCAACTGCTGCGGGGCCAACTTCGTGGCCGACGCCGTCCGCCGGCTGCGCAACCTGACCGACGCCCCCCTGGGGGGCTACGCCAACTCGGCCCACGTCGATCCGCTGCCCCGGGGTGAGCCGCCGGTGGCCCCCGACCAGGTCGAGCACGTCCCCCAGACCCCGCTCGACGTCGAGGGCTACGCCGCCGAGGTGGCCGGGTGGCTCGACGCCGGCGCCACCATGGTCGGGGGCTGCTGCCACACCACCCCGGCCCACATCGCCCGCCTCCGCGCGTTGCTGGACGGCCGCACGGCATGAGGAAGGGTCCCGGCCCGTTCCGGGAGCGGCAGTAGCTTCCGGCCATGGCGCGCGAGGTGGTGACGGGGTACTGCTGGCCGCAGTCGGTGGCGGCGGGGGAGCCCGTGGGGCTGCACCTGTCCTCGGCCGGCGGCCGACCGGTGCGGGTCGAGGTGGCCAGGGCCAGCGGCCACCGCGAGACGGTCCTGACCGTCGCCGCCGTGGCCGCCGACCACCACGAGCTGCCCCCCGACGCCGCCACCCACGGCTGCGGCTGGCCCGTGGCGCTGACCATCGAGGTGGGCGACGACTGGCGGTCCGGCTTCTACGAGGTCACCTTCGAGATCGACGTGGACGGCAAGGTCCGCCGGGATCGGGCCTTCTTCGTCGTGCGGCCCCCCTCGGGCACCCGGATCGTCCTGGCCCTGGCGACCAACACGTGGCACGCCTACAACGACACCGGCGGGTCCAACCTCTACACCGGCGCCACCCAGGTCGCCCTCCAGCGGCCCATGGCACCCGGCTACCTCCACAAGCCGCCGGGCAAGGGCCGGCGGGTGACCGGCACCGGCGCGCCCGACCCCCAGAACGCCGCCCACGTCGGCTACCTGATGCTCAACCACCTCTCGCCCTGGGCCGGCTCCGCGGGCTGGCCGGACTGGGAGGACCCCTTCCTGCGTTGGGCCGCCGACCAGGGCATCGAGATCGGGGTCTGCGCCAACGCCGACCTCGAGGCCCACCCCGAGGTGCTCGACGGGGCCCACCTCTACCTCTCGGTCGGCCACGACGAGTACTGGTCCGCCGGCATGCGCGACACCGTCGAGGACTTCGTCGCCGCCGGCGGCAACGCCGCCTTCTTCTCGGGCAACACCTCGCTCTGGCAGGTGCGCCACGAGGGCGACGAGGGCGAGGTGATGGTCGGCTACAAGGCCCAGTTCAAGCAGGACCCGCTCTACGGCACCGAGCGACAGGCCGAGGTCACCACCCTCTGGTCCGACGTCCTGTTGGAGCGCCCCGAGAACCACCTGACCGGCGTGTCCTTCACCCGCGGCGGCTACCACCGCATCGGCCGCAACGTGACCCGGGGCCTCGGCGGCTACACCGTCCACCGGCCCGACCACTGGATCTTCGAGGGCACGGGCCTCGGCTACGGCGACGTGCTCGGTGCCGAGGCCACCGTGGTCGGCTACGAGTGCGACGGCTGTGTCTTCACCTACCGCGACGGCCTGCCGGAGCCCACCGGCGAGGACGGCACCCCGGCCACCTTCGAGATCCTCGGCACCTGCCCCACCCGGCACTTCACCCACGACACCGCCCCCCGCCCGCCGGCGCCGGGCGAGCCCAGCGAGCTGGAGTACCTCGCCGCCCGGGTCTTCGGCACCCGCGACCCGGCCGCCATCGAGCGCATCCGCCACGGCCATGCCGTCCTCGGCGCCTTCACCAACGACGCCGGGGCCACCGTGGTCACCTCGGGCTCGACCGACTGGGCCCACGGCCTGGCCGCCCGCGACCCGATGATCGAGCAGATCACCCGCAACGTCCTCGACCGCCTGGGGTGACGGGGCCGGTCCGCCGACCTGCGACGTTGGCCGTCATCGACGAGGGGGAGTGATGCCGACACCGAGTCTCGAACAGCTGGTGGCGTTCCGCGACGAATACGTGGACTCGTGGAACGCCGGGGACAAGGAGCGCTTCGCCGCCAACTGGCGACGGTTCCTGCGTGACGACGACGCCTTCGAGATGTACGACCCGGTGGGCACGCCCGTGAAGCGGGGTCTCGTCGAGTGCGCCCTCGACCCGTTCGACCTCTGGCAGCCCGTGGTCCGCTTCAACGTCCCCAAGGAGACGTTCTTCGTCTGCGGCAACGAGATCGCCTGGGTGATGGAGAACATCTACGACGACGGCGCCGGCACCGAGGTGCGCTCGGCCAGCATCGAGAACTACCGCTTCGCCGCCGACGGCTCGGTGCAGATCCGCACCTGGTACGTCGTCCCCGACGGCGGCCCGCTGGCCGACCAGATCGACACCTACCTCCCCGACGGCGGCCCCAACCAGGGGTAGGTCCCGCCCCGTCTGAGGCGGGCGCCGGGTTGTCGTCTCGGGGGGGCCAAGGTTTCACCTCTCGTTCAGGCGGCTGAAAACCGGCCCCCCGTACTGTCCCAGCGATGACCACCGAACTCGCGGCGCCGGTGCCCGTCCTCACCGTCGGGGCCGCCGACCTGGCTCGCATCGACGACCTGCTGGCCCGGAAGCGGGCCGAGCTGGGTCGGTTGCGCCTGCGCCTCCGGTCCGCCGTCCGTCGGGCCGAGCACGCCGAGGCCGAGGCCACCCGGATCGAGCGGTCGGTGGCACCCGTTGACGCCCCTGCCCCGCTGCTCGCGACCGTCGACGCCCTGTTGACCAAGGCGACCCACCGGGCCGACCTGGCCCTCACCGCCGCCCGTCGACAGGCCGCCGCCCGCATCGCCCTGGCCCATCAGCGCAGCAGCGCCGAGCGGTCCCGCCTGGGTCTGACCGCCCTGAGCCCGGTCGACCCCGTGGACTGGATGACCAACCTGGTGCCCGACCTGACCCGCCCGCCGACGGCCCGGGCCCTGTGGACGACGGTCGAGGCCGCCACCCGGGGCACGGGGCCGGCGGTGCTGGTCGCCCGCGCCCGGGCCGCCGCGGCCGCCCCCGAACCCGTTGTCGTCGAGCCGGCCGAACCGGTCGGTGCCGGCGAGGGCCTCCGCCCGGTCGCCGCCCTCGATGACGACCTCGTGCTCCTGGCGGAGCGGCCCGAGCCGGCCCCGCTCGGCACCCTGGTGCCCGTGGGGGCCCATCCCCCGGTGGCCTCCGGTCGGACCGCGCCGTCCCCGACCGCCCGCCGACGCCGTCCCGGGTCGGGACCCATGCCACGGGTCCCCGACGAGGCCGTGCTCTTCGACGTGTTCTGGCGGGGTGAGGGCCTGGAGGGTGTCTTCTGGAGCGAGGCCGAGGCCGGGTGGCGGCCCATCCGGGACCGGCTCCGTCGGCGGGACGAGCAGGGGTTCCCGTGACCGACGACGTCCAGTCGGATGATGTCCAGCCCGACGACGTCCCGGAGCCGATTGCCGACGGTGCCGTGCGATTGAACGTCCAGGCCGTCCGGGCCTCGGCCGCCCTGGCGGACGGGGTCGGTGACTCCGAGGGCACCACCGGTACGGCCGACGACGCTCCCGTCGACGACGACCCGATGGCCCTACTCGACGACCTCGACTGGCGCCCCTCCTATGACCGGGAGAGCGTCGAGGCCTACCTCGCCGCCGTGGAGGAGGAGAAGGCCCGCCTGCTGGCGGAGATCGAGGCGGCCGAGGAGCGGGTGGCCGCCGCCGAGGCCCGCTGTGCCACGGCGACCACCGAGCAGTCGGCCGAGCGCGACGCCGTCCTCGGCGAGCTGATGCTCGCCGCCCGGGCCGAGATGGACCGGGTCGAGGCCGAGCAGCGGGCCCTGGTCTCGGCCATCCAGGCCCTCGCTGACGACCAGGCCGCCGGAATCGCCGCCCGGGCCGCCGCCGATGCCGCCGCCGTGAGCGAGGTCGTGGCGTCGCTGGCCGCCCTGGACGACGACGTCGCGGCCGACGTCGCGGACGACCTCGATTGGGTGGACGAGCCGCATGACCGCTGAGTCCCCTGGCCCGGTGGCCGACCTCGCCGCCACCGACCTGGGCCGGATCAGCGTGGTCGACCCCGCCGAGGTGTCGCCCCGCATTGCCCGGGCCGGCGCCGAGCTGGCGGCCCTCAAGCTCCGCCTGGCGGCCGTGACCCACCGGGCCGAGGCCGCCGAGGCCCTGGCCGGGCCGATCGGCGCGTCCGAGCTCACCCTCGAGGAGCAGGTGGCCGACCTGGACCGCCGCCTGGAGCAGGAGCACGTCGAACACCGCCGTCGGCTCGAGGACGAGATTGCCCGTGCCCGGGCGGAAGCGGACGAGAAGGTCGCCCGGGCCCGGATCGAGGCGGTCGAGACCGTCCGGGCCGCGACCCGCGAGCTGGACCAGGCGCTGGCGGACGCCGGCCTCCCCGCTCGCGACCCGTCCGAGCGGCCCGTCGACGCGGCGCCGCCGGTCGCGGCCCCGGGGTCCGACGGCCTCGTCGAGCCCGTACCCCTCGCCGCGGTCGACCCGCCCGCTCCCGTGCTCCCGCCCGCCGCCCTCGCCCCGGTCGACGACGACCGGCCGACGTGGATCCAGCGGGCCGCCCAGGCCGGTCCCGTGGTGCCGCTCACCGCGATCGCCGTGCTCCTGGCGCTCATCCTCCTCCGGGTCTGGTGACACCATGGCGGTGACCAGCGCGTACCCCTCGACCACGCTCAATCCCGGCCCGCCGCCCACGCCGCGCCCGCCCGAGCCCCGGACGCTGAAGGCCCGCAAGGACACCGGGGACCAGGTCTTCCACGGCGGGTCCTACCTGGCCGGCACCAGCGTGCTGGCCATCATGGCGGCGGTCGGCCTCTTCCTCTCCATCGAGGCCTTCGAGGCCCTCTCGACCCAGGGTTTCGACTTCGTCACCACCGCCGAGTGGCAGCCCGACGTCGGCCAGTTCGGGATCTCGTCGGTCATCCTGGGCACGGCGCTGATCGCCCTGGTCGCCGTCGTGGTGGCCGTCCCCGTCTCGATGGGCACGGCGCTGTTCATCACCGACATCGCCCCCGCCCGCGTGCGCAGCTCCCTCGTGGCCCTGGTCGACCTGATGGCGGCGGTGCCCAGCGTCATCTACGGGCTGTGGGGCCTGTTCTTCTTCCAGGGAGGTGTGGTGGGGCTTTCCCGCTGGATCTCCACCTGGTTCGGCTGGATCCCGCTGTTCGCCGTCGAGGGTGCCGACCCCAACGACCCCCTCTCCAACGCCACGGTGTTCACCGCCTCCACCTTCGTGGCCGGCCTGGTGGTGGCCATGATGGTCATGCCGATCCAGTGCGCCGTCATGCGCGAGGTCTTCTCGCAGGTGCCGATCGGCGAGCGCGAGGGGGCCTTCGCCCTCGGCGGCACCCGGTGGGGGGTGATCCGCATCGTGTCGATGCCCTTCGCCCGGGGTGGGATCATCGGCGGCACGATGCTCGGCCTGGGCCGGGCCCTGGGCGAGACGATCGCCGTCTACCTCATCATCTCGCCCCGCTTCGACATCAACTTCCACATCCTCGAGACCGGCGGCAACTCGGTCTCGAGCCTCATCGCCCTGCGCTACGCCGAAGCATCCGGCTTCGGCCTCTCGGCCCTCTTCGCCGCGGGCCTGGCCCTCTTCGCCATGACCCTCATCGTCAACTTCGTGGCGTCCTGGTTCGTGTCCCGGTCCCGATCCGGAGCCGACAGCGAGGCATGAGCACCACCACCCTCGACCGGCCCCGGGCCCCCGAGCCCTCGGCACCCGGCGGGCGCACCGTCCTGCCCGACATCGTCCCGACGGCCGTCCCCCCGAACCGCCTGCGGGTGCTGAGCGGCATGTCCCGGGCCGACCTGCTCGACATCGGCGGGGCGCTGCTCAGCTCGTTGTGCCTGACCTTCCTGCTGTTCGGTCGGGTGGCGCCGCTGTCGGGCCCGCTGGGCTTCGTCGTGGTGGCCTGGTTGGCCTTCCTCGCCGTCTACGCCGTCCTCGTCTCGATGGACGAGAGCCGGCCGGTCGTCGTCGACAAGGTCATGTCGACCGTGATGGTCTCGGTGTGGGCGCTGGCCGTGGCCGCCTTGGCGTCGGTCATCGTCTTCACGCTCTGGAAGGGCAAGGACGCCTTGCTGACGGCCAACCTCTACACGGAGGACATGAGCCTGGCGGGGCCGGCGGACCCGATCACCGTCGGCGGGATCAGCCACGCCATCGTCGGCACCCTCATCATCATCGGCATCGCCATCATGCTGACGGTGCCGCTGGGCCTGGCCTGCGCCGTGTTCCTCAACGAGATGCACAACCGGTTCGCCCAGTTCGTGCGCACGGTGGTCGACGCCATGACGGCGCTGCCGTCGATCCTCGCCGGCCTCTTCATCTTCGCCACCTGGATCCTGATCCTGGGCTTCCAGCGCTCGGGCATGGCGGCGGCCATCGCCGTCAGCATCATGATGCTGCCGATCATCATCCGGTCGGCCGACGTCGTCCTCCGCCTCGTGCCCGGCAACCTCCGCGAGGCCTCGGCCGCCGTGGGCGCCCCCGAGTGGCGGACGGTCCGCTACGTGGTCCTGCCCACGGCCCGTCCGGGCCTGGCCACCGCGGTGATCCTGGGCATCGCCCGGGGCGTGGGCGAGACCGCCCCGGTGCTGCTCACCTCGGGCTACGCCGCGTCGATGAACGTGAACCCGACGGCGAACCCGATGGTGTCGCTGCCGCTGGCCACCTTCGAGTTCGTCCGTTCGCCCCAGCCGGCACTCATCGCCCGGGGTTTCGCCACCGCTGCCGTCCTGATGGTCCTCGTCCTCGTCCTGTTCGCCATCGCCCGGGTCCTGGGCGGCCGTCAGCCCGGCCAGCTCGGTAAGCGCCAGACCCGCCGCCTGCGGGCCCGGTCGGCCGATGACCTGGCCCGTATCGAGGCGGCCCACGCCGCCCCGGCCACCACCGACGGGTCGGCCGCCGCCGTCGCCGACCTCCCTTCCCCCGACACCGAGGAGGCGATCCCATGAGCCGCCGTCGCCAACCTTTCCTCCGCCGTCTCGTCGCCCTGCTCCTGGCCCTGGGCCTGGCCCTGACCGCGGCGGGGGCGATGCCCGTCGAGTCTGCCGCCGCCCGCCAGCAGGGCGGCTCCTACCAGCGCATCTCCGGAGAGGGCTCGTCGTGGGCGGCGGGCGCCATCGACGCCATGCGGGTCAACGTCCGCCAGTTCGGCATCACCGTCGACTACACGCCGAGCGGGTCGAGCGCCGGTCGCCAGAACTTCCTCAACGGCACCGTCGACTTCGCTGCCTCTGACATCCCGTTCCAGTTCAACCCCGAAGACGGCTCGGCCCCCGAGAACCCGGCCCCGGGTAGTTACGCGTACATCCCGGTCACCGCCGGTGGCACGGCCTTCATCTACAACCTGAAGATCAACGGCCAACGGGTGACGAACCTGCGGCTGTCGGGCGAGAACGTGGCCAAGATCTTCACCGGGGCCATCACCCAGTGGAACGACCCGGCCATCCAGCGGGACAACCCGGGACTGCGCATGCCGGCGCGACGGATCGTGCCGGTGGTGCGGTCGGAGGGCTCGGGCTCGACCGCCCAGTTCACCCTCTGGATGATCAAGCAGCACGGGTCGATCTGGCGGTCGTACTGCCAGCGCTCGGGCCGGGCCCCGGCCTGTGGGCAGACCTCGTACTACCCCACGATCCCGGGGATGATCGCCCAGTCCGGCGACCTCGGCGTCA
>CAYTJS010000188.1:0-7890 GCA_964438115.1 uncultured Iamiaceae bacterium | reverse complement strand
CCCACACGCCCGACCTGGCCCGCGAGGTCTCGGCCCTGGGCGAGGAGGCCCGGGCCCAGGGCTGGCCCCTCGAGATCAGCTACGCCCTGGTGGGCTCCTGCACCAACTCCTCCTACGAGGACATCACCCGGGCGGCCAGCATCGCCCGCCACGCGGCCGACCACGGCCTCACCACCAAGGCCGACCTGATGATCACCCCCGGCTCCGAGCAGGTGCGGGCGACCATCGAGCGTGACGGCCTCCTGGCCGACTTCGAGCGCATCGGCGCCACCGTGCTGGCCAACGCCTGCGGCCCCTGCATCGGCCAGTGGGCCCGCTCCGACGTGTCCGAGGGCGACGCCAACACGATCGTCACCTCCTACAACCGCAACTTCCCCAAGCGCAACGACGGCCTGGCCTCGACCCTGGCCTTCGTCACCTCACCGGAGACCGTCGTGGCCCTGGCCCTGGCCGGCACCCTCGACTTCGACCCCGTCACCGACACGCTGACCAACGAGGCCGGCGAGGAGGTGCGCCTGGTGGTGCCCGTGGGCGAGGAGCTGCCCGACGGCGGCTTCGACCCCGGCGAGAGCGGCTTCGTCCCCCCGCCCACCGACGGCGCAGGGGTGGACGTGGTCGTGCGCCCCGACTCCGACCGCCTGCAGCTGCTGGCCCCCTTCGCCCCCTGGGACGGCAACGACTTCGTCGACCTGCCCGTGCTGGTGAAGGCCCAGGGCAAGTGCACCACCGACCACATCTCGGCCGCCGGCCCCTGGCTCAAGTACCGCGGGCACCTGGAGAACATCAGCGGCAACCTCTTCCTCGGCGCGGTCAACGCCTTCACCGGCGTGGCCGGCGAGGGCAAGGACCAGCTCGACGGGCAGACCAAGCCCTTCCCCGAGATCGCCCGGCACTACCACGAGGCCGGGGTGGGCTGGGCCGCCATCGGCGACGAGAACTACGGCGAGGGCTCCTCCCGGGAGCACGCCGCCATGGAGCCTCGCTTCCGGGGCGCCAAGGTGGTCTTCGCCCGGTCCTTCGCCCGCATCGCCGAGACCAACCTGAAGAAGCAGGGCGTGCTGCCCCTGACCTTCGCCGACCCGGCCACCTACGACCAGATTGGTGAGGACGACCGTCTGTCGGTGCTGGGCCTGGCCGACCTCGCCCCCGACACGCCCGTGCGCTGCCGGATCACCAAGCCGGACGGCACGACGGTCGACTTCGAGGCCGTGCACAGCATGTCCCCCGAGCAGATCGAGTGGTTCCGGGCCGGCTCGGCCCTCAACCTGATCCGCCAGAAGGTCCAGGCCGGCTAGTCCGTCCCCGGGCGGCGGTCGGTCTCGGCCTCGGGGTCGCCGGTCCAGCCCGAGGGGTAGGTGCGGGCCAGTTCCTCGGCCGTGGGTTCGTGGCGTTCCCGGGCCTCGGCCGGGAGCAGGTCGACGATGGCGGCCATGATCCGGCGGGTGTCCTCGTCGGGGTCCTCGTGGGTGAGTGCCACCGGCGGGCCCACCCGCACCCGGATGGTGGGCGGGTCGGTGATGTTGGTGACGTTGGGCAGGCGGGCGTTGCGGGGCCAGACCTTCTCGGTCCCCCACAGCCCGACCGGCACCACCGGCACGCCCGCCTGGGCGGCCAGGCGGGCCGCACCCCACCGACCCTTCAGCTCGGGGTCGAAGAAGGCGGGGCCCCGGGGGATGGTGCCCTGGGGCATGATCGCCACCAGCTGACCGGCCTGCAGGGCCTCGGCCGCCGCCTCCAGGGGCTCGTCGGACCCCGTGCCCCGGTCCACCCGGATGCCGCCCATGGCCTTGGCGATGGGACCCACGACGGGGGCGTCGAAGACCTCCTTCTTGCCGAGGAAACGCACGGGACGACCCCGCCGCGACAGGGTCATGCCCATCACCAGCGGGTCGAAGTAGCTGCGGTGGTTGCCGCAGATGAGGGCACCGCCCCGGGCCGGGATGTGCTCGACCCCCTCGATGTCGAAGCGGGCGTAGGGGAACAGCTCGGGCCGGGCGAAGGCCTGGAGCACCTGCTGGGGCTCGAGGCCGACCAGCTTGGGCACGCCGGGCGGGACGTCGAGGTGCAGCACCGGCCAGCGGCGCACGGCGGCGACGCCGGCGAGGCGCCAGTCGGGGTTGACCGCCGTCGGCGAGCCGACGGCGGAGAGGAGCGGGATGTCGTAGAAGCTGTCGGAGTAGGCGGCCGAGTCCCGCAGACGGATGCCCCGGAGCTCGGCCCAGGCCCGCACCGCGGCCAGCTTGCCCTGGCCCCAGACGAACTCGCCGTCGATGGTGCCGTCGTAGCGGCCGTCGGCGTCCACGCCGTACCGGGTGGCGATCACGTCGTCGAGACCCAACGCCTCGGCGAGCGGCGTCACCAGGTCGACCGGCGTGGTGGTGGCCATCACCACGGGGCGGCCCTCGGCCTGGTGCCGGGCGATGGCCAGGCGGGCGTACGGCAGGACCTGCTCGACCAACTCGGCCGCGGCCCCCACCGCCGCCGCCTGGACGGCGGCCCGGTCCCAGCCCTTGGCCAGCTTGGCCGCCTGGCGGGTGAGCAGCATCGAGGGCAGGGTCTCGCCCACCACGTCGAACACCTTGAACAGCAGCCCCTCCCCCGGCAGGCTCGGCGCCGTCACCACCCCCGCGTCCCGCAGCGCCCGGGAGTACACCGGCCCCGACGCCCCCACCAGCAACGTCCGATCCAGATCGAAGAACGCAGCCCCTGCCATGAGAGGAAGGTAACCGCCCAGGGGCCTGCCGAAGGTGGCCGGCAACCCAGCCGCTGATCCGCAAGCCACCGACCCGCGGTGATCGCCGACGCCGCCCCCGCCAGGGGCCTGCCGAGAGGCACGGCAGCAGCAAAAGCAGAGAGACTGGCTCCGGGGGGAAGAGCCAGTCTCTCTGTGCTGGCTCCGAGTGCATTGGGGGGGACCGGCACTCGGAGCGGTCAGGGGATCCTCGGGGGAAGGACTCGTCCCTGACGTGTTGTACGAGCATTGTGATCCAGTTCACGAGATCAGTCAAACAGTTGTTACAGATAGGTAACATCGGTTTCCGAGATGGACCTACGCCAGCTGAACGCCCTCCTCGCCGTGGCCGAGCACGGCGGCTTCTCCGCCGCCGCCAGGGCCCTGCACACCGTCCAGTCCAACGTGTCCAGCCACGTCGCCCGACTGGAGAAGGAGTTGGGCGCCACCCTCATCGACCGCACCACCGGCGCCCCCACCCCGGAGGGCGAGGCCGTGCTCACCCGCGCCACCCGCATCCGGGCCGAACTGGAGGCCATGTCCTCCGACGTGGCCTCCCTCGGCGCCCGGGTCGAGGGCACGGCCCGCCTGGGCATGATCGGCACCACGGCCCGCTGGATCGCCCCGCTGCTGTTCGAGGCCCTCGAGGAGCGCTACCCCGACGTGCGCCTGGTGCTGGTCGACGCCACCACCACCTCCCTCATCCCCCGCGTCGACCGCGGCGACCTCGACCTGGCCGTGGTCAACCTGCCCGCCGAGAGCCACGACACCGCCGCCACCCCGCTCTTCGACGAAGATCGCATCCTGCTCGCCCTGCCCGAGCACCCGCTCGCCGCCGAGGGCCCGGTCACCCTGGCCGACCTGGCCGGCCACGACCTGCTCCTCGAGCCGCCGGGCACGGCGTTCCGCGACGAGCTGGACCGTCAGGCCGCCGAGGCGGGCGTGACCCTCACCGCTCGGGCCGAGGTGGACGGGATGCGCCTGCTCGCCTCGCTCGTCGTGGCCGGCTTCGGCACCGCCGTGCTGCCCGCCTCGGCGGTGCCCCCGCTGCCGCCGGGGGCGGTCACCCGGCTCCAGGTCGTCACCGTCGAGGGCCTGCAGCCCCGCACGGTGGGCCTGGCCCAGCGGCGCCGGGGGCTGCTCTCCTCCCCCGCCGCCGCCGTCCGCGAGCTGCTGCTCGAGGTCATCGCCGGCCGGGGCGCCGACCAGCCCGGCATCCACCCGCTCGTGACGGCCGAAGGGCCGTAACCTCGGGGGCATGGCCGAGTCCGTCACCATCACCGACAACCGCACGGGCGAGTCGATCGAGGTCCCCATCACCAACGGTGGCGTCGACGCCGCGGCGTGGTCGAAGCTGCTGCCCAACACCTGGTTCCTGGACCCGGCCTTCTCCACCACCGCGGCCACCGAGAGCGCCATCTGCGAGCTCGACGGCGAGGCCGGGATCCTGCGCTACCGCGGCTACCCCATCGAGCAGCTGGCGGAGCGGGCCACCTACCTCGAGGTGGCCTACCTGCTCGTCCACGGCGAGCTACCCGATCGCGCCCAGCTCGACGGGTGGATCCACGAGATCACCACTCACACCTTCATCCACGAGAACATCCGCAAGAGGTTCCTCGAGGGCTTCCACCACGACGCCCACCCCATGGGGATCCTGGTGGCGACGGTGGCCGGCCTCTCCACCTTCTACCCCGACGCCAAGCAGATCGACGACCCCGCGGTCCGCCTCGCCCACATCACCCGGCTCATCGCCAAGATGCCCACCCTGGCCGCCGGCGCCTACCGCTTCAGCCAGGGCATGCCATTCGTCTACCCGGACAACTCGCTCAGCTTCACCGAGAACTTCCAGTCGATGATGTGGAAGATCGCCGAGCCCCGGTACCAGCCCGACCCGGTGCTCTCCCGCGCCCTCGACGTCCTGTTCATCCTCCACGCCGACCACGAGCAGAACTGCTCCACCACCGCCATGCGGGTGGTGGGCTCGGCCCACGCCGACCCCTACATCGCCACCTCGGCCGCCGCCTCGGCCCTGTACGGGCCCCGCCACGGCGGCGCCAACGAGGCGGTCATCAGGATGCTCACCGAGATCGGTGACTACGACGAGGTCGAGCCCTACATCGCCCGGGTGAAGGCGGGCGAGACCCGGCTCCAGGGCTTCGGGCACCGGGTGTACAAGAACTACGACCCCCGGGCCAAGATCATCAAGCGCACCGCCGACGAGGTGTTCCGCGTCACCGGCCGCAACCCGCTGCTCGACATCGCCCTGAAGCTGGAGGAGGTCGCCCTCGAGGACGACTACTTCGTCAGCCGCAGGCTCTACCCGAACGTGGACTTCTACTCCGGGCTGATCTACCAGGCGATGGGCTTCCCGCAGGAGATGTTCCCGGTGCTCTTCGCCATCCCCCGGGTGTCGGGCTGGCTGGCCCACTGGCAGGAGATGCTCCAGCAGAACCAGCGCATCGCCCGCCCCCGCCAGGTCTACGTCGGGACCCCCGAGCGGGAGTTCATCCCCCTCCACCAGCGCTGACCGGCGCCACGTCGAGCACCAGCTTGCCGGTGTTGGCGTTGGCCTCCATGCGGCGGTGGGCCTCGCCCACCTCGGCCAACGGGTAGCGGGAGTCGATCACCGGCCGCAGGCTGCCGTCGCCGAAGCGGGGCAGGACCTCCTCGCGCACCCGCTGGGTGATGGCGATCTTCTCCTCGAGGGGCCGGGCCCGCAGCACCGTGCCGATCAGGCTGATCCGCTTGGCCAGGAGCAGGCCGACCGAGACCTCGGCCCGACCCGCCCCCATGACGCCCACCTGGACGATGCGGCCGGTCGGGCGGGTGCAGGCCAGGTTCCGGTCGACGTAGTCCCCGCCCACGACGTCGAGCACCACGTCGGCGCCCACGCCCCCGGTGAACTCCTCGACGGCGGCGACGAAGTCCTCGGCGGTGCGGTCGACGACGAGGTCCGCGCCCAGGGCCTCGCAGGCCGCCACCTTCCCCGCCGACGCGGTGACCACCACCGAGGCGCCCACCGCCCGGGCCAGCTGGATGGCGGCGGTGCCCACCCCCGATGCGCCGGCGTGCACCAGCGCCGTCCGCCCCGAGGTGAGCCCGCCCTGGGCCACGAGGGCGTCGTACGCGGTGATGAAGACCTCGGGCACGGCGGCGGCGTCGGCCAGGGTGAGCCCGGACGGCACCGGGAGGAGCTGGCGCTCGTGGACGCAGAGGCGCTCCGCGTAGCCCCCGCCGCCGACGATGCCCATCACCTCCTCCCCCTCAGACCAGGCCGTCACCCGCTCCCCCACCGCGGCGACCCGGCCGGCGAACTCGAGGCCGGGGATCTCGTGCTCGGCCGGCGGGCCGGGGTACAGCCCCAGGCGCTGCAGCACGTCGGCCCGGTTCACGGCCGTGCCGGTGACGGCGACCAGCACCTCCTCGGGCCCGGGCTCGGGGTCGGGCACCTCGCGCACCGCCAGCACCTCGGGGCCGCCGTACTCGGTCAGCACCACCGCTCGCATCGGATCTCCTCGTCGTCGGGTCGGGTCGGGCCGGGCCGGACTGCTCAGAGCTGACGCAGCCCGGGGTCGGGCCCCGGCACCCAGGGTCGCACGACGGCGCGGGCGGAGGTGACCCAGGCCCCGTCGGGGCCGACGATCACCGGGTTCAGCCGCAGGAGGGCCACCTCGGGGAGGGCGTCGCCCAGGGCCGACACCCGCCGCACGACGTCCTCCACCGCCACCTGGGCCGACGACCCGTCGACGGCGTCGAGCAGCCGACCGGCGGGCGAGGCGGCCACCAGCCGGGCGGCGTCGAGGTCGGTCAGGGGCACGATGCCGGTGGCACCGTCGCCCAGGGCGGCGGCCACCGCCCCACCCACCCCCACGCCCACCGTCGAGCCCCACCGGGCGTGCTGGCGCAGCACCACCGAGACGTCGGCGCCGGGGGCGACCATCTCCTGCAGGAGGGCCGGCTGCATCAGGTCCCCCAGCACGGCCGACATGCGCTCGTGGGCGGCCCGCACCTCGTCGCCGTCGTGCAGGTCGAGGCCGAGCCCCTGGGCCTCGACCTTGCCCAGGTGCTCGAGGCCCAGCGCCTTCAGCGCCAGCGGAGGCCGGAGTCGGCCGGCGGCGGCCACGGCCTCGTCGGCGTCGTGGACCTCGACCTGGGCGGGCCCGGCCAGGCCGAAGCAGCCCAGGAGGGCGTCGGTCTCGGCCACGGTGAGGGTCCGGCCCCCCGGGTGGTCGGCGAGGACGGCGGCGACCAGGGCCTCGGCCGCCTCCCGGTCGGCGTGCTCGGGCTCGACCACCACCCCGGGCGGTTCGGCCCGCCAGGCGCCGTGGGCGGCCACCCGTCCCAGGGCGCGGGCCGCCGGCTCCGGGAAGGCGAAGGTGGGCACCGGTCCGGGCGCAGCGTCCCGACCCACGGTCACCAGCACGACGGGCCGGGACCGGGCGGCGCCGGCTTCCGCCACCGCCACCTCGTCCGCGGCGCCCGCGGGGGGTTCCCCCCCTCGCACCACCAGGACGGCGTCGGCGCCCTCGTCGAGCCGACGGCCGGTCGCCAGCCCCAGGTCCTCGGCGGTGGCACCGGCGCCCAGCACGTCGGTGGCGACCAGCTCGAGGCCGGCGCCGGCGCAGGCATCACTGGCCAGGACGGCGGGTCCCCGCCGGTCGGCCACCACGGCCACGCGCCGACCGGCGGGCACCGGCTGGCCGGCCAGGAGCCGGGCCACGTCGAGCAGCTCCTCGGTGGTGTCGACCCGGATGACGCCCGTCTGGACGAGGAGGGCGTCGAGCATGTCGTCGGGCCAGTCGTCGCCACCGGCGGCGACCGGGGCCCGGCCGCTCTTGACCGCCACGATCGGCGTGCTCCGCGACACCCGGCGGGCGATGCGGCTGAACTTCCGGGGGTTGCCGAAGGACTGGAGGTAGAGGGCGATGACCGAGGTGGCCTCGTCCTGCTCCCAGTACTGGAGCAGGTCGTTGGCCGAGACGTCGGCCCGCTCGCCCACGGCGAGGACCGACGAGAAGCCCAGGCCGAGACGGCGGGCCCGGTCGAGCACGGCGCGGGCCAGCGACCCCGACTCGCTGAGGAACCCGATCGGCCCCGGCGCCACCGTCACCGGCACGGTGGTGGCCACGAGGCCGACCGCCGGGTCGGTGTTGACCACG
>CAYTJS010000187.1:0-7937 GCA_964438115.1 uncultured Iamiaceae bacterium | reverse complement strand
CCGCCACCACTGGCATCGCCGCCCTCACGCCACCCACACCTGGGTCAGGAGAGCCGGAAATGCGGTCCGGATTCCGGGCCCTGTTTCCTCCATTAGGACGGGGCGAAGACCTGGGCCAGCTCGGCGGGTGGGGTGATGGCGAACTGGTCGTAGGTGCACTCGGCCGGGGTCTTGTCGGGCCGCCACCGGGTCCAGTGCGAGGTGTGGCGGAACCGGCCCGACTGCAGGCCGTCGTAGGTGACCTCGCAGACCAGCTCGAGGCGCAGCGGGGTCCAGCCGTGGTCCTTCTTGGCCGACCAGCGGTTCTGGGCGCCGGGCTTGCGGCCCCCTTCCTCGTGGGCGGCGACGTCGGCCCACTCGCGCCAGGGGTGGTCGACCAGGGCCCCCTCCTCGTACGGCGCCAGCTCGTCGATCAACTCCGTGCGCCGGCCGGCGGAGAACGACGCGGCCACGCCGAGGTGGTGCAGGTCGCCGGCCTCGTCGTAGACGCCGAGCAGCAGCGAGCCGATGCCCTCGCCGTCCTTGTGGACCCGGTAGCCGGCGACCACGCAGTCGGCCGTGCGCTTGTGCTTGACCTTGAGCTGGGTCCGCTTGTTCTCGGCGTAGACGCCGGCGGGGTCCTTGGCCATCACGCCGTCGAAGCCGGCGCCCTCGAAGCGGTCGAACCAGTCCTCGGCCACGGCCCGGTCGGTCGTGCCCGGGGTGAGGTACAGCGGTGGCTCGGCCCCGGCCAGCAGGTCCTCGAGCCGGGTCCGCCGCTCCCCGAAGGGCGTGGCCCGCAGGTCCTCGTCACCGACGGCCAGCAGGTCGAAGGCGACGAAGGCCGCCGGCGTGGCCTCGGCCAGCATCCGCACCCGCGACTCGGCGGGGTGGATGCGCTGCTGCAGCGCCTCGAAGTCGAGGCGGGCCCCCACGGCCACGACCACCTCGCCGTCGACCACGCAGCGGTCGGGCAACTGCGCCCGCAGCGGGTCCAGCAGCTCGGGGAAGTAGCGGGTCAGCGGGCGGTCGTTGCGGCTCCCCAGCTCGATCTCGTCGCCAGAGCGGAAGACGATGCAGCGGAAGCCGTCCCACTTGGGCTCGAACCACAGCTCGCCGGTGGGCGGGACCTCGTGCACCGCCTTGGCCAGCATGGGCCGGACGGGCGGCACGAGGGGCAGGTCCACGCGCCCGAGGCTACGAACTCGGCTGGGTCAGCGAGTACCAGTTGCCCGAATCATCCCGCAGCACGGCCTCGACGCCGTACGGGCGCTCCTCGGGCTCCTGGACGAACTCGACGCCGGCCGCCGCCAGCCGGGCGTGGTCGCGGCGGCAGTCGTCGGTGGCCATCTCGCCGACCCCGAGCGCGCCGCTGGCGATCATCTTCTCGAGCTGGGCGGCGGTCTCGGGGTCGAACATCGGCGGGCCGGGCTTCACCAGGGCCAGCTCGACGTCGGGCTGGCTGGGCAGGCCGACGGTGAGCCAGCGGAACCCGTCGAGGGTCATGTCCTCCCGCACCTCGAAGCCGAGCTTCTCGGTGTAGAAGACGCGGGCGGCCTCCTGGTCGAGGACGTAGACGGTGGCGTGGGACAGGGCGCTGATCATGGCCCCGAACCTACGGTTGCCGGCCGGCCCCGTGCTTCTCCGAAGTTGCGCGATCGGGGACCGGACGGGTGTGGTTCATCGTGTAGCAGGACGGCACGCGCGCCCACGCCGCCGCCTCGGCCCTCGTCCGGTCCCGGTAGGCGGAGGGGGACTCGCCCACCAGCTCCTTGAAGCGGCTGCTGAACGAGCCCAGGCTGGTGAAGCCGACGGCCATGCAGGCCTCGGTCACGCTGACGCCGTCGCGCAGGAGGGCCTTGGCCCGCTCGACCCTTCGCCGGATCAGGTACTGGTGGGGCGTCTCGGCGAACAGTTCTCGGAAGCGGCGCACGAAGTGCCAACGGGAGTAGGCGGCCCGGTCGGCCACCGTGGTCAGGTCGAGGTCCTCGGCGTAGTGCCGGTCCATGTGGTCCCGGGCCCGCCGCAGGCCGGCCACCGTCCTCACGTCCACGGGCCCAGGCTAGGGAGCAGCGGTGACCGGCGCTGCTCCCCCTACGCTCCGGGCGATGGCAACGACGCCCGACCCCCTCGACACGCGCACGCCGACGGCCGCCTTCTCGATCAAGCTGCGCGTCCTGCTCGACAACAAGCCCGGCATGCTCGGCAGGCTGGCCACGACCATCGGCGAGGCCGGCGGCAACATCCGGGGCCTCGAGGGCTTCGAGGTGAAGGGTCCGGTGCTCGACGACGTCGTGATCGTCGACTGCGTGGACGAGGCCCACCAGGGCGAGGTGCTCGACGCCATCCGGGGCCTGGCCGGCGTCGAGCTGGTCGAGTGGGAGGACCGGACCTTCGCCCTCCACGACGGCGGCAAGATCGAGGTGCTGTCCCTCGGCAAGGTCGGCGACCGCGACGACCTGTCGATGGCCTACACGCCGGGTGTGGCCCGGGTGTGCATGGCCATCAAGAACGAGCCGGCCCGGGTCCACGACCTCACCATCAAGCGCAACACCGTCGCCATCGTGAGCGACGGCACCGCCGTGCTGGGGCTGGGCGACATCGGCCCCGAGGCCGCCCTGCCGGTGATGGAGGGCAAGGCCCTCCTGTTCAAGGAGTTCGCCGGCGTCGACGGCTTCCCCATCTGCCTCGACGTCGACACCGTCGACGAGATCGTCGAGACAGTCGAGCGCATCGCCCCCGTCTTCGGCGGGATCAACCTCGAGGACATCGCCGCCCCGGCCTGCTTCGAGGTCGAGGAGCGCCTGAGGGAGTCCCTCGACATCCCGGTCTTCCACGACGACCAGCACGGCACCGCCGTGGTCACCCTGGCCGCCCTGGAGAACGCCCTCAAGATCGTGGACAAGGAGATGGCGAACCTGTCGGTCGTCATTGCCGGGGCCGGTGCCGCCGGCGTGGCCATCGCCAAGATCCTGAGGAACGCCGGGGTCGAGAACATCATCGGCGCCGACCGCCAGGGCGCCATCCACGACGGCCGCACCGACCTGAACGAGGCCAAGCGGCGCCTGGCCCAGGAGACCAACCCCGAGCAGCGCACCGGGTCCCTGTCGGAGATCATGCCCGGCACCGACGTGTTCATCGGGGTGTCGGGGCCGGGGATCATCACCCCCGCCGACGTCGAGACCATGGCGGCCGACCCGATCGTGTTCGCCATGGCCAACCCCGACCCCGAGATCCGGCCCGAGGCGATCCAGGAGTTGGCGGCGGTCATCGCCACCGGTCGCAGCGACTTCCCGAACCAGATCAACAACGTGCTGGCCTTCCCCGGCATCTTCCGGGGCGCCCTCGACGCCGATGCCACCACCGTCACCGAGGGTATGAAGGTGGCCGCCGCCGAGGCCATCGCCCGGGCGGTGTCCTCCGACGACCTCCGCCCCGACCACGTGGTCCCCTCGGTCTTCGACAAGACGGTCGTGCAGCTCGTCGCCGCCGCCGTCGCCGCCGAGGCCGAGAAGGAGGGCGTGACCCGCTCGTGACCCCCGCCGTGCGGACGGTCACGTTCGACTTCTGGAACACGCTGCTCGCCACCCAGGGCGAGACGCTCGTGCGCCAGCGGGCCGACCAGTGGGTGGCCGACCTGGCCGAGGCCGGGCACCTCGTCTCGACCGACGCCGTGGCGACGGCCTTCGCCGGCTCGTGGGCCAGCTTCCAGGCGGCCTGGCGGGCCAACCGCCAGTACGTCACCGCCGACGGGGTCGACCGGGTTCTCGAGCTGCTCGGGCTGCAGGTCGAGGCCGACCTGCGCCGGCAGCTCATCGAGCGTTACCACGAGGGCGGCGCCGACGGTGACCTGTCGATGGCGCCGAACCTGCCCGCCACGCTGACGGCGCTGCAGGCGGCCGGGATCCGCATCGGGATCATCTGCGACGTGGGCCTCACCCCCAGCACCACACTGCGGGGCCACCTCGACCACTTCGGCGTACTCGATGCCTTCGACCACTTCTCGTTCTCCGACGAGGTGGGGGTCTACAAGCCCGACCCGGCGATCTTCGCCCACGCCCTCGAGGGCCTCGGCGGCGAACCCGCCACCGCCGTCCACGTCGGCGACCTGCGTCGGACCGACGTGGCCGGGGCCCGGGGCGCCGGCTGGACCGCCGTGCGCTACACGGGCCTCTACGACGACGACGGCATCGAGGACGAGATCCCCCACGTCGAGGCCCACCACGTGGTCGCCGACCACGCCGACCTCCCTGCCGCCCTCGACCTCCCCTGACCAGCGCCCCCCAAACCGAACCTTGTGCAAACCCGCCGCCATGGCGGCGCCAACGCACAAGGTTCAGCGCCAGGGGTGAGGCTGCGGCGCCTGCGGCGCTGCAGCGGGGAGGACTCGCCGCATCGGCGGAGCCGGCGAGGCGGAGGCCGAGCAAGTGTGACGGTGGTCGGGACCGGCGTCGATCCGGTGACCTCGCGCTTTTCAGGCGCGCGCTCTGCCAACTGAGCTACCCGACCGTGTGGCAACCGAGGCTGCCTATGGCCGCCCGGAGGCGGTGTGCGGTCCCGACGGGATTTGAACCCGCGACCTCCGGCGTGACAGGCCGGCGTGCACTCCAAACTGCACCACGGGACCTCGTACTGCTACGCCCGACGAGCGGGCGAGGTGGCAATCTACAGCCTGTGGACGAGGTCGGCGCCATCCAACAGCTGAAAGCGCGCTACTTCCGCGCCATCGACACCAAGGACTGGGACCTGCTGGCCACCGTGTTCACCGAGGACGTGGCCATCGACGTGACCGACGACGTCGAGGGCGGCGAGCCCTACACCGGCCGCGACACCTTCGTCCGCACCGTGTCGCGGATCCTGGCCGACGCCGTCACCGTCCACCACGGCCACATGCCCGAGATCGAGCTGACCGGTCCCGACACCGCCACCGGCACCTGGGCCATGGAGGACGACGTCGACTGGGGACCCGGTCCCGACGGCGCCCCCCGGCGGTTCCGGGGCGCCGGCCACTACCACGAGACCTACGCCCGCGGCGCCGACGGCGCCTGGCGCATCTCGTCCCTGCGCCTCGCCCGCCTCCGCCGCGACTGGTTCTGACCGCCCATCTCCCGTTCTGGCGTCGATCTGTTGCGCCTACCGCAACCGATCGACGCAATTTCGGATGGGTCAGGGTCAGGGGTGGTAGGCGGCCATGGAGTCGAGGATGCCGGCGAGGTCGTCGACGGTGGTGTTCGGGTTGACCACGCAGAGGCGCATGATCGTCTCGTCGGCGTGCATGGAGGGCACACAGAAGGCGTAGCCCGACGTCAGGGCCTGCTCGGACCAGCCGGCGTAGTCGTCGGCGTGCCAGCCCAGGCGCCGGAACACCACCACCGACAGTTCGGGCTCGGTGACCAGCTCGAAGCCCTCGTGGGCCCGGATCAGGTCGGCGCCGGCGTGGGCGACCCGCAGGGTGGTCTCGACGGCGTCGCGGTAGGCGTCGGTGCCGTGGGTGGCCACCGAGAACCAGAACGGCAGGCCCCGGGCCCGCCGGCTCAGGTGCACGGCGTAGTCCGACGGGTTCCACTCGCCCCGGGTGTTGACCGGGTCGAGGTACGAGGCGTGCTGGGTGTGGGCCTCGCGGGCGATGGACGGGTCCCGATACAGCAGCGCGCAGCAGTCGAAGGTGGAGAACAGCCACTTGTGGGGGTCGACGATGAACGAGTCGGCCCGCTCGACACCCTCGAAGAGGTGCCGGTGGTCGCGGGACAGCATGGCCGCCCCGCCGTACGCTCCGTCGACGTGGAGCCAGAGCCCGGCCTCGGCCGCGACCTCGGCCACGCCGGCCAGGTCGTCGACGATGCCGAGGTTGGTCGTCCCGGCCGTGGCGGCCACGGCGAAGTAGCCGTCGTCGGGGTGTTCCTCGAGGGTGCGGGCCAGGGCCGCACCGGTGAGGCGGCCGCGCTCGTCGACGGGAACCCGCACGATGTCGATGTCCATGACCCGGGCGGCATGGTCCACCGAGCTGTGCGTGCCGGCGCTGGCCAGCACCTTCCACCGGGCCGGCCGGTCGGTGCGGGTGCGGGCCTTGCCGTGACGGGCGGCGACGAGAGCACTCAGGTTCCCGGCGGTGCCGCCGGAGACGAACACGCCGCCGGCCGAGGCGGGCAGCCCGGCCACGTCGGCGATCCAGCGCAGGGCCTCGTTCTCGGCGTGCACGGCGCCCGAGGCCTCCAGCCAGGACCCGCCGTACATCGAGGACGCCCCGACGACGAGGTCGAAGAGGGCGGCGGCCTCGGTCGGGGCACCGGGCACGAACGAGAGGTAGCGGGGATGGTCGATGGAGATGGTGGCCGGGGCCAGGTGCTCCGCGAAGCGACGGAAGGCCTCGGAGCCGCCGATGCCCTCGGGCACGACGGTGGGGCCGACGGCCTCGGTCAGCTCGACCTCACTGCGGGGGGCGTCCAGCGGTGGCGGGTACATCCGGATGCGCTCGAGGGCGTAGGCAACGATCTGGGCGGCCAGGTCGTCCGTGGACTCGTCGTAGGTGTGCAAGGCCCGCCATTGTGCTCCCCCGAGCGGCCCGGTGGGGCCATCGCCGGGTGCGACGGCGGCGGCGTCAGGAAGCCGTCAGCTCCTCGGCGGCCAGCGTGGCCAGGTCCCGGTCGTCGCCGGGCTCGGCGGTGGCGGCCCGCAGCAGGGCCAGGCTGGTCCGCCCCCACCGGGTCCACCCCTCGGTGTCGGGATCGAGGCCGCCGGGCTCGACGGCCCGACGGAGGATGAAGCCGTCGAGGGCGGCGCTGATACCGGCCACGACGTCGGCGATGGCCAGCGGCTCCCGCACCCGCCGTTCGCCGCCCGCCAGCAGGGCGGCGAGGACCGCTTGCCACGACGCGGCGAGGGCCGTTGCCTCGGCGAGGAGGTGCTCGGTGACGTACGGGTCGTCGAGGGCCAGGAAGGCGAGGTGGAGGCGGTTGTCGGGGTGGTCGGCGGCCACCGCCCAGTACCAGGAGGTGGCGGTCCGGACCGCCTCGTCGAGCCCGCCCTCGGTCGGCAGGCCGGCCTGGTCGGCCACCGCCACCGGGTCGACGTAGCGCTCGGCGGAGAACAGGTCGTCGAGGAGGTCGTCGCGGTAGTCGTCCTGGGTGGGCCAGTGGTGGAAGAACGCCCCGATGGTGAGGTCGAGGTCGGCCACCACGTCGTCGGCCCCGATGTGGCCGAGGGCGTCACCGGTGGGTTGGGCCCGGGCGGCCTCGACCCCGGCCTCGAGCAGGCGTCGGCGCCGGGCGTTGTCGTCGGGGTCCGGGACGGGGTGAGGGGGCGGGGCCGGTGGCACCGCGGCGGGTGGGCCCATCTCGGTGGCGCCCAGGGCCAGCAACAGGGCGGCGGTGCCTACCGTCGCCCCGGGGTCGGCCGTGCTGCCTGCGGGCGCGGCCAACGCCACCAGGTGGAGCCCGTCCTGCAGGGCCAGGGCGGCGTCGGCCAGGTCGACGACCGTCCAGCCGTCGACCGGTCGGCGGCCCCAGGCGGCCAGCGTGGTGCCGACCCCGTGGGCCCAGGCCGACCGGGCCTGGTCCCGGCGCTGGGCCAGGCGGGTGTTGACGGCCGGGTCGTCGTGGGCCCAGAGGGCGAGCTTCACGCGGGTGTCGTCGGCCCCGGCGGCGGCCACCCGGGCGGCCACGGCCCCGAGCCAGGCGACGCGGTCGGCGACGGTCGTCGGATCGGCGAGCCCCGCCAGGTCGGGCGTGGCGTCGGCCCGGGGCCCCGCGAGCAGGGCGGCCGCCACGTCGGCCCGGTAGGCGTCCTGGCCGTCCCAGTAGTGGTAGAAGGCGCCGGTGGTGACCCCGGCCGTGCGGGCCAGGTCGGCCAGCCGCAGGTGCCCCAGGACCTCGCCCAGCGCCCGCTCGGTGACCAGGCGCCGCCCGGCGGCGAGGAGGTCGGCCCGGGTGGCGTCGGGGTCCCGGCGCCGCGGGGAGGAC
>CAYTJS010000186.1:0-7951 GCA_964438115.1 uncultured Iamiaceae bacterium | reverse complement strand
GTCGCCATCCTCATGGGCAAGACCGACCCCGACGGACCCCGCCACCTGCAGCAGAGCATGGTGCTGGTGCCCATGGACACCCCGGGACTGACCGTGGTCCGCGACCTCACGGTGTTCGGGTACACCGACCAGGAGGGCCACTGCGAGCTGGCCTTCGACAACGTCCGGGTGCCCCGCAGCAACCTGCTGGGCGAGGAAGGCGGCGGCTTCGGCATCGCCCAGGCCCGCCTCGGCCCCGGTCGCATCCACCACTGCATGCGGGCCATCGGCGTGGCCGAACGGGCCCTCGAGGCGATGTGCCGCCGGGTCACGCAACGGGAGGCGTTCGGCAAGCCGCTGGCCCAGCAGGGCGTGATCCAGGAGTGGATCGCCGAGTCGCGCCTCGAGATCGAGCAGGCCCGACTCCTCGTCCTGAAGACGGCCTGGCTCATGGACACCGTCGGCAACAAGGGCGCGGCCATCGAGATCTCGGCCATCAAGGTGGGGGTCCCCAACATGGCCCTGCGGGTGGTCGACCGGGCCATCCAGGCCCACGGCGGCGCCGGCATCGGGCCCGACTTCGGGCTGTCGTCGATGTGGGCCCACCTGCGCACCCTGCGCCTGGCCGACGGCCCCGACGAGGTCCACCGCATGCAGCTCGCCCGCCGCGAGCTCCGCAGGTACGAGGCGCGCTGAGGACGGCGGCGGTCAGCCCGCCAGGGAGGCGGGGTGGCGCAGGACGAAGCGGACGACGGTGCCGTCGGGGCGCTCGCTGAAGCTCAGTTCGTCGGCCAGGCCCCGCACCAGGTGGATGCCCAGGCCGCGCTCGCGCTCGAGGCGGTCGGGGTCGGTGGCCTCGGGCATGGGGCGCACGCCGTCGGGGTCGAAGCCGCCGCCGTGGTCGTGGACCTCGACGGTCACCTTGTCGGGGTCGAGGTCGCAGCGGATGGTGAGCGGCTCGTGACGCCCGACCCGGGCCTGGGACTCGATGGCGTTGGCGCAGACCTCCGAGACGGCCAGGCGCAGGTCGGCGATGCGGGCGGGCGGGAAGGCGGGGTCGACCGAGGCGGCGGCGCTCACCACCAGACGGGCCAGGTCGAGGTACTCCATCGCCGCCGGGATCTCCAGCTCGACCACCTCACCCATCGGTGGGCTCCTCGGGCCCGGCCGCCGCCAGGGCCTCGGCCACCGTGTCGGTCACGATGAACGCCTGGTCGAGGCGGGTGATGGCCAGGACGTGCTGGAGATGGCCGATGGCGCCACACAGGCGGAGGTCGCCGCCGTGGGCCCGGGCCCGCTTGAGGCCGCTCAGAAGGGCGGCCAGGCCCATCGAGTCGAGGAACGTCACCCCGCTCAGGTCGGCCACCAGGTGGGCCTGTCCCTCGGTGACGAGCTGGACCAGACGGTCCCGCAGACGAGGGGCGGACACCACGTCGATCTCGCCGGCCAGGCGGAGGACGAGCCAGTCCCCGTGGGGCTCGGCGGCGACCTCGGTGTAGCCCGGCACGGGTCCAGGGTACGCGCCGCCGACCGTCGACCCCGGGACGTGACCGCACCGTAGTTCCGCCCCTGGAACTACGGCCCTGTCATCTGTCACCCCCCGCCCGTAGGATCGCGGGCGATGGCGATCGCGCCCGACGTGGGCGACCGGACCGGGCTCGCCGACCTCACCGATGGCCCGGGACTGGTCCACCTCGAGCGCCTCCCGGCGCGCCCGGCGCGTTTCGGCGAGCTGCACCGGCCCCTGCCCGAGGCCGTGTGGGCGAGCCTGGGGGTCGAGCGGCTGTGGCGCCACCAGGCCCAGGCCATCGATCTGGTACGCGACGGCCACTCGGTGGTGGTGGCCACGGGAACGGCCTCGGGCAAGTCGCTCTGCTACCAGGCCCCCATCGCCGAGGCGGCGGTGGCCCCGATGCGGCCCGGCACCTCGCTCTGCCTCTTCCCCACCAAGGCGCTGGCCCAGGACCAGGCCCGGGCCCTCTTCGCCCTCGACGTGCCCGGCCTGGTGCCCGCCACCTACGACGGCGACAGCTCGCCCGAGGAGCGGACCTGGGCCCGGGCCAAGGCCACGGTGCTGCTCACCAACCCCGAGATGCTCCACTCCGCCCTCCTCCCCCACCACGCCCGCTGGTCGACCTATCTGGCCCGGCTGCAGTACGTGGTGGTCGACGAGCTCCACGTCCTGCGGGGCATCTTCGGGACCCACGTGGCCCACCTCCTGCGCCGGCTGCGCCGCCTCTGCGCCCACTACGGGTCCGAGCCCACCTTCGTCTTCTCGTCGGCCACCATCGGGGCGCCCGGTCGGCTGGCCTCCGAGCTGTGCGGCCTGCCGGTGACCGAGGTCACCGACGACGGCTCCCCCCGGGGCGAGCGCCTGGTGGCGCTGTGGAACCCCAAGGTCGAGCCCGAGGCCGCCACCGAGGTGATCGACCCGACCGACCACGACGACGGGCGCCATCCCCTCGGGCCCCGCCGCTCGACCAACAAGGAGACGGCCGCACTGGTGGCCGAACTGGTCGGGGCCGGCCACCGCACCATCGCCTTCTGCCGTAGCCGCCGGGGCGCCGAGGTGGTGGCGGCCGAGGTCCAGCGCCGGCTGCCCGCCGAGCTGCGCCCCGCGGTACGGGCCTACCGGGGCGGCTACCTGGCCGCCGAGCGGCGCGAGATCGAGGATGACCTCTTCTCCGGGCGCCTGCGGGCGGTGGTGGCCACCACCGCCCTCGAGCTCGGGAGCGACGTAGGCGGCCTCGACGCCTGCGTGCTCAACGGCTTCCCGGGCACGATCGCCTCGCTGTGGCAGCAGGCCGGGCGGGCCGGGCGGGAGGGCCAGGAGTCCCTCGCCGTCCTGGTGGCCGGTGACGACCAGCTCGACCAGTGGCTGATGGCCAACCCCCGCGAGCTGTTCACCCGCGCCCCCGAGCCGGCGGTCATCAACCCGGCCAACCCCTACGTCCTGCTGCCCCACCTGGCCTGCGCCGCCTACGAGCGCCCCCTGACCCCCGCCGACGAGCGCTGGTGGGGCGACCTGCTCGACGACGGGGTCCGCCGCCTCGTCCTCGACGACCAGCTGCGGCTGCGGCCCCGCCGCCACGAGATGTCGGCCGTCTGGTCCGGTCGGGGCTGGCCCGCCCACGGGGTCGGCCTGCGCAGCGGGGTCGCCGCCGAGGTCCGCATCGTCGACGGCCACGGCGAGCTGGTCGGCACCGTCGACCTCGGCCGGGCCCCCAGCCAGGTCCACCCCGGGGCGACCTACCTGCACCAGGGCACCCACTGGAAGGTGGCCACCCTCGACCTCGACGGGCGCCTGGCCGTGGTCGAGCCCCACGACGGCGGCGAGTGGACCCAGCCCCGCAGCGAGACGCAGGTGCGCATCGCCGAGGTGGAGCAGCAACGCCCGGTCGGCCGGGCCCGCCTGGCCCTGGGCTCGATCGAGGTCAGCACCCAGGTGACCGGCTACCGCCGGCGGGACGCCGCCACCGGCGAGGTGCTGGGCCACGAGGAGCTGGACCTGCCCACCCAGCACCTGTCCACCCGGGCGGTCTGGTACACGGTGGACCCCGCCGTACTGGCCGCGGCCGAGATCGCCCCGGCGGCGGTTCCCGGCACGCTGCACGCCGTCGAGCACTGCGCCATCGGGATGCTGCCCCTGTTCACGATCTGCGACCGCTGGGACGTGGGCGGGGTCTCGACCACCTACCAGGCCGACACTGGCCTGCCCACCATCGCCATCTACGACGGCTACCCCGGCGGCGCCGGCATCGCCGACCTGGGCTACGAGGCCGCCGATCGCCACCTCCACGCCACCCTCGAGGCCGTGCTCGCCTGCGGCTGCGACGACGGCTGCCCGTCCTGCGTCCAGTCCCCCAAGTGCGGCAACGACAACGAACCCCTCGACAAGGCCGGCGCCACCCGCCTCCTCGAGGTGATCCTCGGCTGACCGCCGGTTCTGGCCGGTGATTTCAGGCCCAGGGCACCGAAATCACCGGCCAAAACGAGGAGGGCGGTCATTCGACCCGCATGCGGGCCTCGGCCACCAGCGTGCGGTCGCCCAGGAGGGGGCCCACCACCGGGACCCGGGTCGGGCTGCGGTAGCGGACGATCACCGCCAGCGTGGCCCCCGGCTCGGTGCCGCCGGCCAGGTCCACGTCGAGGCGGGCCGGGTCGAGCCGGGCCGACCCCACCGCCCCCGCCCGGGCCACCTCGGGCCGGGGGTCGACCGCCGCCGCCCGGGCCGCCTCACGGGCGGCATGGGTGACGAGCACCTGGTCCCGCACGACCAGGCCCACCTGCACGACGCCCAGCAGGAGGGTCACGATCAGGGGCAGCAGGAGCGCGACCTCGACGGTGGCCTGACCACCGTCGGGGCCGTGCCCCCGCCACCGGCTCACGGGAGCTGCTCGAGGATGCTGTCCAGCACCCCGTCGAACAGGCGCCCGATCTTGTTGGTGTCGCCGGCCCAGGCCACGACGAGCAGGGCGACGGCGGCCACCCCGACGAGCACGAGGGCGTACTCGGCGGTGGTCTGTCCACCATCGGCCCGGACCCGGGCTCGCAGCGCCACCCGGGCGCGGACGTACAGGGGCAGGAGTGCCGAGATGAGCACGGGGACCTCCGGAGGAGGCAGGCGATGAGGGGGGAAGGTCGGGCCCGTGCGAGGGGCGGGCGGGGGAAGCGCCGCCGCCGACCGTACCGGCCCGGGGCGGCCGTCACCAGGGGCGAGTCAGGCGGACGACACCACGGACCGATCGCCGGCCCAAACCCCCTCGAGGAAGGCGGCGATGACGTCGGTCAGGCGGTCGGGTCGCAGCCGCAGCTCCACCGCCGACCGGGCCCGCTCCAGGCGGGAGTGAGGAAGTTGCGCGGCCAGGTTGCCGGCGTCGTCGAACGGGTGGATGAGGTCGTGGCGGTGGGCCAGGACCAGGGCCGGGGCCTGGATGGCCGACCGCTCCTCCACCGTGGGGGCGACGGCGCCCACGAGGATGCCGTGGAGGACCGCCGCCGTGCTCGCCGGCGGCATGGCGCCGACGTGCAGCATGCTGTTCAGCGGATCGAACGGCGTGGCGGGGAGTCGGGAGATCAGCCTCGCCAGGCGCTCCAGCACCGGTCGCCCGTAGTGGACGGCGAGCAGCATCGGGGCGAAGAGCAGCGCGGCGGAGGGCACCGCCCACTCGAGCACAGGCATCTCGAGTACGAGGCCCCGCACCCGGTCCGGGTGCTGGAAGGCCGTGAACAGGCTGACGTTGGCCCCCAGCGACATCCCGCCGAGGACCGCCGAGTCCACGTCGAGCTCGTCGAGGAGCGCCACGACCTGCTCGGGGTAGGTGTCGATCCGGTACCCGGCGGCGTGGGCCGGCTTGGCGCTGCGGCCGTGGCCGAGCAGGTCCAGGAGCACCACCCGATGACCCTGCTCGGCCAGGGCCTGGGCGATGCCCCGGTTGATCCCGGCGTCCAGCAGGAGCCCGTGGAGGTAGACGAGCACCCGCTCACTGTGCGGGTCGCCGTAGTCGTCGTAGACCAGCTCGTGCTCACCGAACCGGAACTCGCAGGTGCTGTAGGCCATGACCACGCTCCTCGTCCTCGGGGCGCGTGACCGCGCCCCTGAGGATCGTCGACGCCGGCGGGTGGCGTGCCCACGGTCGAACGACCTGTACCCCCCGACCCCACCGGGGGACCTTCGGCCCCTGCGCCCCGAGCGACCACCGCTGCGGCGGGCCCAGCGGCCCTGGCGCCGGGGCGCCGGAGGGCGGACCCTGGGGACGAAGACCGACCCCGACCGCACGGACGCCGTGCGGGCCCTCACCAGTTGGCGCTGAGGGGACACCGGGTCCGGACGCGGTGAGGCCCCGAGTAGCCGTCACGCCGAAGCGCTCCAACTCCTCGGGGCCTCTGTCGGCCCGGCACCCCGTCCTCCGGTCGGCCCGAGGGCCTCCCGGCGACTTCCCCGCCGCCCTCTCGGGCTACGGATCCGGCACCGCTCCTGTTCCAATCGTTCGGACCGGGTGCCTGGCGACTCCGGTGGGCGAACCCTCCGTCGTCTCCGGCTCCACGGCCGTCCCGACTGGCTTGGATGCACCCTCGCGCCGGGGACGGAGCCGGTCAACCCGTTTCGCGAGATCCCCAGGAGATCCACCGGAGATCCCCCGTCCGTCCCCAGGGTTGTCCACTGGACGGCCCCGGTCGGGCCCTCAACCGGGCAGATCGGGCAGGGCGCCGACCAGGAGCGGGACCACCGTCAGCAGCCCGAAGGCGGGCAGGATGCAGACCACCAACGGGAAGAGGAGCAGCACCGGCAGGCGCCGGGCCCGCTCCTCTGCCCGCCGGCGGCGATCGAGGCGGGCCTCGCGGGCCAGGCGGTCGAGGGCGTCGGCCAACGGCACCCCGTAGCGCTCGGAGGCCACCAAGGCGGTGACCAGGCCCCGGGCGGGGGGGCCGAGGTCGGCGGCGGCCCCGTCGAGGGCATCGGCCAAGGGTCGCCCCCGGTGGTGCTCGGCCACGGCCCGGGCCAGGACCGGGCCAACCGGGTCCGGGGCCCACCGGGCCGCCGCGGCCACGGCCAGCGGCACGGTGACCCCGGACGCCACGGCGAGGGCGAGGAGGTCGGCGGCCTCGGGGAGGGCCTCGACCACGGCCGTGCGGCGACGCTCCGCCTCCCGGCGGGCGACCCACCGGGGCCAGGTGGCCAGGACCCCGAGGCCGACCAGGGCCGGTGCCGCCCAGCCCAGGGCGGCCGCCAGGAGGAGGGCGATCGCCACCGCGAGCCGGGCGTCGGGGCGACGACGCCGGGACGGTTCGGTGCCGACGGTCGTCGACGGCGGTCGCCGACCACGGCGGGGCCGCACCGGCCAGGCCAGCGCCCCGGCCACCAGCACGACGACCACGACGACCGTCATCGGGCGACGGTGTCGGCCGTCAGCCGGGCCATCCACCACGCCCCAGCCGCGTCGAGGGCGAGGCCCGAGGCCAGGCACAGGATCCCGGCCCGGGTGCCCAGCAGGAAGTGGGCGGTGCGATCGTCGCCGGCCGCCCCCAGGACGGCGAAGGCCAGGGGAACGACGGCCACCACCAACGCCGAGGTGCGGGCCTGGCTGGCCAGGGCCCGGGCCTCGGTCTCGACCTCGAGGCGGTCGCGCAGCGTGGCGGCGACGCCGTCCACCGCCCGGGCGGGGGAGCCACCGACGGAGTCGGCCAGCAGCAGCGCCCCCACCGCCAGGCGCACCGACGGGGACGGGCGGCGGTCGGGCCAGGCGGTCAGGGCCTCGGCCAGGCTCACCCCGGCGGCCAACGGGGCCAGGACCCGGGCCAACTCCTCGCCCGAGGGCGTCGGCGCCCGGGCGGCGTCGAGCAGTGCCGTGCGCAGGGTCGCGCCCGAGCGCAACGACCGGGCCACCGCCTCCAACAAGGCCGGGAGCTCCTGGACGACGCGGCGGCCCCGGCGCCCTGCCCGCGACCGCAGGACGAGTGGCGGCCCGCAGCCGACCACCACGCCCAGGGCGGCCGCGGTCCGGAACCCGGAGGTGAGCGCCACCACCGGGACCGCCGCCCCGGCAGCCAGCCACCCCCGGGCGACGGTGGCCGGCGCCCACGCCAGGTCGGCGTCGAGGAGGCGAGGAGCCAGCCACCCGGCCGGTCGGTCCGCGATCGCCCGCCGCCGGGCGGCCTCGGGATCGAGTCGGCGTCGCACTGGCGCGGCGGTGCGGCCCCCGGCCAACACGGCGGCGGCGACCACCCCCACCACCCCCGCCAGGATCAGGACCACCGCGGGGGGCGGGTCGGTTCCGCCCGGACGCCGGTGGCGTCGGCCAGCAGGACGCCCTCCCCGTCCGGGTCGGGCGGGACCTCCCAGACGGCGACCACTCCCCGCCGGCCGCCGGCGCCCCGGGCCACCTGCACGACGAGGTCGACCGCCGCCGCCAGCTGTGCCCGCACCGCGGGCAGAGGCAGGCCGGTGCCCGCCAGGAGCGTCAGGGTGGCC
>CAYTJS010000185.1:480-8006 GCA_964438115.1 uncultured Iamiaceae bacterium | reverse complement strand
GGCTGACCGACGTCCTGGGCCTGCCCCCGGGTGGGGGCCACCCAGCGCCGCCCGCAGGGCGTCGGCGTCGGCGGGCACGCCGACGGGCCGGGTGTCGACCTCGTCGAGCCACTCGGTGACCAGGGCGTGGGCACGGTCCAGCAGGGCGGGGTCCATGGGGCGAGTCTGCCCGTCGCGGCCAGCCGTGGGGGAGTGGGTTCGGCCCGTCTGCCAAGCTGACCCGATGGCCATCGACTTCACGCTGTCCCCCGAGCTCGAGGACCTGCGTCTGCGGGTCCGCAGCTTCATCGACGAGGTGGTCCTGCCCACCGAGGCGAGCCTCGTCGAGGACGACCGCGACGCCTACGTCACCGCCCTGCTGGGGATGCGCAAGGCCGCCTACGACGCCGGCCTGTGGTGCCCCCACATGCCCGAGGAGTGGGGCGGCATGGGCCTCAGCCACGTCGAGATGGCGATGGTGCAGGCCGAGGCGGCCAAGTCGTACTACGGCCCCTGGGTGCTCAACTGCCAGGCCCCCGACGAGGGCAACATGCACACCCTGCTGCACTGGGCCAACGAGGAGCAGAAGCAGAAGTACCTGAAGCCCCTCTGTGACGGTCGGATGTGGTCCTGCTTCGCCATGACCGAGCCCGAGGTGGCCGGCTCGGACCCCACCCTCATCCAGACCCGGGCCTACCAGGACGGCGACGAGTGGGTCATCAACGGCCACAAGTGGTTCATCTCCAACGCCCACCGGGCCAACTTCGCCATCCTCATCGCCCGCACCGAGGACGACCCCGACCTGCCCCAGGCGGCCAACACGGCCTTCCTCGTCGACATCCCCAGCGACGGCTGGACCGAGGTGCGCCAGGTCGAGACCATGCACGGCTCGACGGGCCACTCCGAGATCCTCATCGAGGACCTGCGGGTCCACAACGACCAGATGCTCGGTGGTCGGGGCCAGGGGCACCTGCTGGGGCAGGCCCGGCTCGGCCCCGCCCGGCTGGCCCACTGCATGCGCTGGATCGCCCAGGCCGAGACGGCGCTGGACATGATGGTCGACCGCTCCCTCACCCGGTTCTCCCACGGCTCGGTCCTGGCCGAGAAGCAGGGCGTGCAGTGGATGATCGCCGACTCGGCGATGGAGCTGTACCAGGCCAAGCTGATGGTGCTCCACGCCGCCTACAAGATCGACCGCGGTGAGGACTTCAAGTCCGAGGTGTCGATGGCCAAGCACTTCGTGGCCAACAGCCTGAACCGGATCATCGACCGGGCGATCCAGGTGCACGGGGCCCTCGGCTACTCGACCGACACGCCGCTGGCCCACATGTTCCAGCACGCCCGTTGGGCCCGATTCGCCGACGGCGCCGACGAGATCCACCAGATGCGCATCGCCCAGCGCACCATCGCCGCCTACAAGGACACCGGCTCCACCAACGCCGCCACCGGCGCCCTGCCCATCTGACCGCAGTCGCTGCACCCCGGGGGCGTTCCTGGGGTGGGACCCCAGTGGCATCGGGGCCGAGGGCGGCGACGATGGGGCCATGGCCGTCGACCTGCCCGCCGGCGTGCGCGACCTGGCCGTGCGCCTCGCCCTGCCCGGGTACCGCGATGCCGGTGACCTGACCGACCGTGCGGTCCGGGAAGAGACGCGGGCGGTCGTGGGCCGCGTGCTCGACCGGGTGGCGGCCACGATGGAGGCCGAGGAGGTGGTCCGTCGTCTCTACGTCCACCAGCGGCACCGGGCCGGCCTCCGGGGGGTGCGGGTCGGCCTCCGCCTCCTCGTCCTGACCGATCGCCGCATCCTCCTGGGCATCGAGGACCCGATCGACGACGTCGCCCTGCAGGTGGTCGTGTACGCCTACGGAACCGTGGCCGTCCGGCCCAAGCTGGTCCAGATCGGCGTCGAACCGATCCTCGAGCCGACCGGTCTGGTCGTCGAGGTGGGCCGAGGGCGGGCCGACGAGATGACCGCCGAGCTGGCGACACCCCCCGCCCCCTCCGACGCCGTCGCGGCCGCCTACGGCGCCGCCACCGCCACCGCCACCGCCACCGCCACCGCCGCCATCGCCGACACCGGGCCGGTGCCCGAGGTCGCTCCCGTCGGCGCCGCGCCGGCGTCGACGCCGCCGCCCGGCTGGCACCCGGACCCCACCGGTCGGCACGACCACCGCTGGTGGGACGGCTCGACCTGGACCGACCACGTCAGCGACGCCGGGACGCCCGGGACCGACCCCCTGGCCTGAACGGCCTCAGCGCGGCGGCAGGACGAAGGTCCACGCCGCCAGGTGCTCGGTGAAGCCGAGGGCGTCGTAGAGGCGTCGGGCCCGGTCGTTGCCGCGGGTGACGGCCAGGCCCAGACGGGGATGGCCGGCGGCGGTCAGGCGCTCGACGGCCCGGGCCAGCAGCAGGCGGCCGACGCCCCGGCCCTGGGCCGCCGGGTCCACGGCCAGGTCGGTCACCCAGGGCCCGCCCGCGAACTCATCAGGTCGGGGTGCGCACGACCACGTCGACGACGGCGTCCAGTTCGAGCGGGCCGTACACGTGGGGGTAGTGGTCGCCGTTGGCGGCCTCGTCCTCGCGGACCTCCGACGACAGGCGGGCGGGGTCGATGGTGAGGACCACGACCTCGGGCAGGTCGGCGTAGTAGCGGGCCAGGGTGGTCTCCAGCTGCCGGGCGTGGGAGCAGTGGATGAACCCCTCCTCCTCGAGGGTGAGGTCACGGGTCGACTGGTGCGAGACCCCTTCGGCCTGGAACCGGGCCCACCCCTCCGGCGTCATGGCGTGGTGGAGAAGGGTCGGGGTGCCCGCCGGGGCCAGGTACTGCTCGGCGGCGGACCCGAGGGCGTCGCCGAAGCCCGCGACGAGCTGGTCGAGGATGGTCGCGACCGGGAGGACCTCGTCGATGCGGCCGGCGACCTGGCCCGACATGGGGATGGCGGCCTCCATGTCGCCGCCGAAGTAGAGGTCGTGGGGCGAGCCGAACTGGCCCCAGACGTTGCCCGCCTCCTGCTCGAGGCGGCTGGTGCGCTCGGTGCGCAGGGCCCGCATGCCGGGCTTGGCGAAGCGGTTGAGCAGCACGGTCCCGGTCTCGGGGGCGGCCACGATGGCCTGCTTCCAGTTGTCGTGCACCGGGGACTCGACCGAGGCCACGAAGCGGGTGCCGAGCTGCACGCCCTCGGCCCCGAGGACGAAGGCGGCGGCCATGGTGGCGCCGTCCACGATCCCGCCGGCGGCGATGAGCGGCACGTCCACCTTCGACGCGATGAGGGGGAGGAGCACCATGGTGGAGGCGGCCTCGGCCGTCTTGAAGCCGCCGCCCTCGATGCCCTCGACCACGAGACCGTCGACGCCGGCGTCCACCGCCTTGAGCGCCCCCCGGAGCGTGGGCACGACGTGGAAGACCGTGAGGCCGGCGTCCTTCAGCTGGGCGGTGAAGCGGTTGGGGTCGCCCGCCGAGGTGGTCACGAAGCGCACGCCGGCCTCGACGACCACGTCGATGACCGAGTCGTCGCGCACCAGGTTCTGGGCGATGTTGACGCCGAAGGGACGGTCGGTCAGGTCCCGCATGGCGGCGACCTCACGGGCGAAGGCGTCAAGGTCGCCCGACGACGTCTCGATGATCCCCAGGGCGCCGGCGGCCGAGACGGCGCTGGCCAGCGGCGAGCGGGCGATCCAGCCCATCGGCGCCTGGACGACGGGCAGGTCCACGCCGAGGAGCCGGGTCACGCGGTTGTCGAAACGGGGGGAGGTCACGGCGCCGCAGCGTAGGGGCGCCGGGCATGACCGGTCGGCGTCGGGGTAGGGGTCAGGGACCGACGACCGTGAGGAGTGAACCCATGGGGGAGTGGACCGACCAGGACGGGGCCCGCGACGTGGACGGTCGGCTGGCGCCGCCGACCACGCCCGACCGGGCGACCATCGCCGAGGACCGGACCGCCGTCGACGCCGCCCACGAGGCCGACCGTCCACCCACGCCCGAGGAGGAGGCGGCGGCCGAACGGGCCGGCCCGGTCGACCCGGCGGTGGCCGAGGCCTACGAGGACGCCCTCGAGCGGGGGGCGAACCAGGAGGGGGAGGGGCGCATCCCGTAACGTGACGGGGTGGCCGGCTCGCGGTGGTGGTACCTGCGCCGACGCCTGCTGAGCGGGGCCATCAACCACACCTGGGACTACCTGCAGTCCCGAGGAGCGGTCTTCCCGGGCACGGCCCGGGCCGAGCGGTTCGGCTCCTTCGGTGCCGACAGCCTGCTCGGCTTCCCAGTGGCCACGGTCTTCGGCGAGCCCCACATCCACATCGGGGCGGGCACCCTCATCGCCAGTTGGGTGACGCTCTCGGCCGGGTACGGGCCCGGCCAGGAGGGCCTGCCCGAGCGCACCCTGGTCATCGGTGACCGGTGCATGGTCAACGTCCGCTGCGCCCTGGTGGCCCACGAATCCGTGGTGATCGGCGACGACGTGTGGTTCGGCCCCGACGTCTACGTCACCGACGCCAACCACGCCTTCGACGACCCCGACGTGCCCATCGGTCGTCAGCTCGGCGAGCACCAGCCGGTGGTGATCGGCCGGGGCTCCTGGATCGGCCACGCGGCCACGATCCTGCCCGGGGCCCGTATCGGCGAGGGCTGCGTGGTCGCCGCCGGGTCGGTGGTACGGGGGGAGGTCCCCGACCGCTCGATCGTGGCCGGGGTGCCCGGCAAGGTCATCCGGACCCTCGAGGGCCGGTCCGGTTCCGGTGCCCTCGACGACTGGGACGAGCCCCTCGCCCGCGGCTTCGGTACCTGGTCCGCCGACGGCTGACCCCGGCCGGGTCAGTCCTCCGGCGCACCCACGCCGACGGTGACCGCGCCGGCGACCCGCGCCGGGGGGACCGCCTGCTCGCCCAGGGGCACGCTGGCGTGGCTGGGCGTCCATGGGGCCTCGTCGACGATCGGGTGGAGCGGGTCGTCGTCGAGCCCGTCGAGGCTGCGCAGCGCCAGGCCGGCCAGGCCCACCAGGACGAGGCCCAGGCCGGCGGCGACGAAGGTCGGGCGCAGGCCGACGGCGTCCACCAGGGGTCCGACCACCAGGTAGCCGACGGGTCCTGCCAGGTACGCCGCCGACACGGCCACCCCGAACACCCGGCCGCGCAGGTGCTCGGGGGTGCGGGTCTGGAGGGCGTGGTTCTGCAGCGGCGAGACCGGACCGAAGCACACGCCCGCCACGGCGCCGAAGAGGACCATCATCGGGAACGGCGGCAGGAACGACAGGCCGAGGAAGGGGAGGGAGGTGGCCACCAGCGACCAGGTGAACGCCCGCCGCCGGGAGAACCGGTGACCCCAGTGGCTGTAGGCCAGGGCCCCGATCACGCCCCCCAGGCTGAGGGCCATCAGGACCAGACCGAGGCGCTGGGGCTGGTCCTGGGCGGTGAACCACGCCGGCAGGAGGACGCCCTCCATGGGCAGGTACAGGGCGACCACGACCATCACGATCAGCGACGTGTCCCGCAGCACCGGGTCGTGGCGGACGTGGCGCAGGCCCTCGACCGTGCTCTCCCAGAACCCGTCCTGGTGCACGTGGTCCGCCGGCCGACCGGCGCCGGCCACCCGGATGCGGCTGGTGAGGCCCAGGGCCACGGCGAAGGCGGCGGCAGTCACCCAGAACGTCTCGGCCGTGCCGATGGTGGCCACGAGCAGGCCGCCCACCCCGGGGCCGATCAGGAAGGCCACGTTCCAGACGGCCTCGTGGATCCCGTTGGCCCGCTCCAGCGACCACCCCGCGGCCTGGGCGGCGGCCGGGATCATCGTCTCGCGGGCGGTGATCCCGGCGGGGTCGAAGGCGGCGCCCAGCGCGGCCAGGGCCATCAGCAGGGGCAGCGTCATGCCCACCGCCGAGTCGAGCACCGGGATGGCGGCGATGCTCACCAGTGAGAGGGCGTCGGCCACCACGGCGGTCCGCCGCCGGCCGACCCGGTCGACCACGGTGCCCGACAGCAGGCTGGACACGATGAGGGGGAGGGCGGCGGCGGCAGCGACCACGCCGGCGGCGGCCGCCTCGCCGGTGCGTTCCAGGGCGAGCCAGGGGAGGGCGACCACGGCGATGCCGTTGCCGATGCCCGAGACGAGCGTGGCCGCCTCGAGCAGCACGAGCGGTCGCCGGTCGCGGGTCATGGCCCCAGCCTGCCCGGCTGCCGGTCCGACCGGCGGGTCATTTCCGTCACAAGACCGCGTGCATCGTCGACGGCGTCGAGCCCGAGGCCTGGCCGCCGCGGGGGCGAGCTGGCACCTGACCACGGCCCCCGGCTCCCTCACGGTGGCCGATGGTGGTGGGCCCGCCGAGGTGCACGTCACCGGCAGACCGACGGCGGTGCTGCGGTGGGCCTGGCAGCGGGGCGCCGAGGACGAGGTGGAGGTCGACGGGCCCGCCACCGCCGTCGCCGTGCTGAGGGCCTGCATCGCCGTGGCCGCCACCTGAGCCCGGACGCGCCGGCCGGTCAGGCGTACTGCTCGCGCAGCTTGTACTTGAGGACCTTGTTCAGTGTCTGGTTGCGGGGCAGGGCATCGACGACCTCGAGGCGCTCGGGGGTCTTCTGGACCATGAGCCCCGCCGCCCGGCAGTGGGCCACCATCTCGTCGAAGGTCAGCGCCTCGGCGTCCGCGGCGCGCTCGACGACGGCGCAGACCATCTCGCCCCGCTCCTGGTCGGGGACGCCGATCACGGCCACGTCACCCACCTTCGGGTGGGTGTAGAGCACGTCCTCGACCTCCTTGGCCGAGATGTTCTCGCCCTTCCTGATGATGATGTCCTTCAGGCGGCCGGTCAGCACGACGTGGCCGTCGGCCCGCAGGTGGCCGACGTCGCCGGTGCGGAACCAGCCGTCCTCGTCGAAGGCCTCCTCGTCGAGGGCGGGGTCGGTGTAGCCCTTGAACAGCATCGGCCCCCGGACGCGCACCTCACCGTCCTCATCCGGCGTGCGGTCGGTGCCGTCCTCGCCCACGATGCGCACCTCGCAGCCCACGACGGGTCGGCCCTCGGTGTTGGCCAGCTGCTCGTCGCTGTCGCGGGGTGAGCCCTGGGCGATCATCGGGCACTCGGTCATGCCGTAGCCGTGGAGGGTGCCGATGCAGTCCAGTTCGGCCTTGACCTCGTAGAAGATCTCCGGGGGCTTCGGTGCCCCGCCACCGGCGAGCAGGCGCAGCGAGGGCAGGATCGGCGTCGACGGGTCCTTGCGCTGCTCGGCGAGGAACATCAGGTAGTGGGCGGTCGACCCGCCGGCCGAGGTGACGCCGTGACGCCGGAAGACGGGCAGGGCGGCGCCGAGGTCGAACCCCTCGATGATGACCGCCGGCACCCCGGTCACCAGCTGCAGCACGAGGTAGTCCGGCCCGGCGATGTGGGCGAACGGGAAGGCGATCGAGCCCACGTCGATCGCCGGGTCCCACTGCACGGCCTCGGCCAGCCCGTAGCCGCCGGCGATGAGGGTGCGGTCGGTGTGCTGGACGCCCTTCGGGTCCGAGGTGGTCCCGGAGGTGTAGTACACCCACCGCACCGCGTCGCCGTCGGTGGGGG
>CAYTJS010000185.1:0-470 GCA_964438115.1 uncultured Iamiaceae bacterium | reverse complement strand
CGGGTAGGTCGGCGTAGCCGGACATCACCTGGGGCGGGCGCTCCATGTCGGCGCTGACCCGTTCGGCCACAGCGAGGTAGTCGACGCCGAAGAGCTCACCGGGCCCGACGTACAGCGCGGGCCCGAACTCGTGGAGGGCGAAGCCCAGCTCCTTCTCGCCGTAGATGTGCAGGATCGGGTTCTGGACGGCGCCGAGCCGGGTCAGTGCCACGGAGACGAGGACCGTCTCGATGCGACTGGGGAGCTGCCAGGTGACCTTGTCGCCGGGGCCGATGCCCAGGGCGTGGAGGCCGGCGGCGACCCGCTCGGCCCGGTCTCGCAGCTCGCCGAAGGTGAGGGAGCGGTCGGCGGGGTCGACCAGCACCCGGGCATCCGGGGTCAGGGCGGCGCGGCGTTCCACCAGCGCCCACATCGTCGGCGCGTGCTGCAGCTCGTGGTCCATGGATCCTCCCGTCAACTCAGGCGATGAG
>CAYTJS010000184.1:0-8017 GCA_964438115.1 uncultured Iamiaceae bacterium | reverse complement strand
GGAAGAGGGCCATGAGGAGGGGCCGCGGACCCCGGGACGGGGTGGGAGGGCGGGGCGAATCTAGCGGTGGGTGCCAGACTGGTGGGCGCGATGCGCTGCCTCGTCACCGGTGCCGCCGGGTTCGTCGGGTCCCACCTCACCCACCACCTCGTCGCCGCCGGCCACGACGTGGTGGCCCTCGACTGCCTCCGCGACAACTACGCCCTCGCCGACAAGCGGGCCAACCTCGACTGGCTGACCACGGCGGCCGGTGCCCGCGGGGCCGGTTCCCTGAGCGTCGACGACCGCGACCTGGCTGAGGCGCCCCTCGACGACCTGTTGGGTCCGGGCACCGTGGTGTTCCACTTGGCCGGCCAGCCCGGCGTGCGGGCGTCCTGGGGCGACGGCCTCGCCCCCTACGCCCGCGACAACGTCGTGGCCACCGAGCGGCTGCTGTTCGCCGCCGTCGCCGCCGGTGTGGACCGGGTCGTCTACGCCTCCAGCTCCTCGGTCTACGGCGAGGCCGTGCGGTACCCCTGCCACGAGGACGACCTGCCCCGGCCCCACAGCCCCTACGGGGTGACCAAGCTGGCGGGGGAGCACCTGGTGCTGGCCCATGCCCGCAACGACGGCCTGGCCGCAGTGGCGCTGCGGTACTTCAGCGTCTACGGCCCCCGCCAGCGACCCGACATGGGCCTGCGCCGTCTGTTCGACGCCGCCCGCGACGGCACCGCCTTCCCCCGCTACGGCGACGGCCTCCAGGTGCGGGACCTGACCTACGTCGGCGACGTGGTGGCTGCCACCGTGGCCGCCGCCACCGCCCCCCTCGACGGGCCGCTGGTGGCCAACATCGCCGGGGGCAGCGAGGTGACACTCGCCGAGCTCATCGACCGGGTCGGCGACCTCACCGGCGGCCCGGTGCCCATCGACGAGCGCCCCGTGCAGGCCGGCGACGTGACCCGGACCGGCGGCGACACCACCCGGGCCCGCCAGGCCCTGGGCTGGGCCCCGGCGACCGACCTGGACGAGGGGCTGGCGGCGATGGCGGCCTGGCACCGGGCGTGACCGTCCTCGTCACGGGGGGCGCCGGCTTCATCGGGGCGGGCCTCGTGCACCGGCTGGTGGCCGACGGCCACGCCGTGCGGGTCCTCGACGACCTCTCCACCGGATCCGTCGCCAACCTGACCGGCCTCGACGGGGTCGACCTGGTGGAGGGCTCGATCACCGACGCCGACCTGGTCGGGCGCCTGGCCCAGGGTGTCGCCGCCGTGGCCCACCTGGCCGCCCGGGCCTCGGTGCCCCGGTCCCTCGCCGACCCCGTCGCCACCTACGAGGTGAACCTGGGTGGCACGGTCACGGTGCTGGAGGCGGCCCGGGCGGTCGGCGCCGCCGTGGTGGTGGCCTCGTCGTCGTCGGTCTACGGCGACACCGCCGTCCTGCCCAAGCACGAGGACCTTCCGGTCGCCCCCCGCAGCCCGTATGCCGCCAGCAAGCTGGCCGCCGAGGCCGCCGCCCTGGCCCACCAGGCCGCCTACGGGCTGCCCGTGCTGGCCCTGCGCTTCTTCAACGTCTACGGCCCCCGCCAGGCCGCCGACCACCCCTACGCCGCCGTGGTGCCCCGGTTCGTCGCCGCCGCCCTGGCCGGCACCCCTGTCGAGGTCCACGGCGACGGGCGCCAGACCCGCGACTTCACCCACGTCGACACCGTCGTCGAGGTGTTGACCCGGGCCCTGACCGAGCGGGTCGCCGCCCCCGGTCCGGTCAACCTGGCCTTCGGCACCCGCACCGACCTGCTCGACCTCCTGGCCCGCATCGAGGCCCTGGTGGGCCGCCCCGTCGAGCGCCACCACGCCGACCCCCGCCCCGGCGACGTCCGGGACTCCAGTGGATCGGGCGACCGCCTCGCCGCCCTCTTCCCCGGCCTGACCCCCGTCGACCTCGACGCCGGCTTGGCCTCCACCGTGGCCTGGGCCCGCGGCTTCGCCACCTGACCGGGACCGGCCGGGGTCAGAGGCCGAGGCGGCGGGCGAGGTCGGAGCGGAGGGTGTGGTCGGGGTCGACGCGGTCGCGGGTGGCGCGCCAGTCGTCGAGGCGGGGGTACATGACCGGGAGCAGGGCGGGGTCGAGGCGGCTGTCCTTGGCCAGGTAGAGGCGGCCGCCGACGTCGGCGACCTGGCGGTCGAGGCGGTCGAGGAGGGGGGCGAGGGAGGCGTCGCCGGCGGGGATGTCGAGGGCGAGGGTCCAGCCGGGGGCGGGGAAGGAGAGCGGGCCGGGGTCGCCGGGGCCGAAGCGCTTGAGCACGGCCAGGAACGAGGGGCGGCCCTCGGCGGAGAGGGCCTCGACGGCGGCCCGGAGGGTGGCCTCCTCGCCGAAGGGGACGACCATCTGCCACTGCAGGAAACCGTGGCTTCCGTAGATGCGGTTCCAGTCCCGCACGACGTCGAGCGGGTGGAAGAAGGTGGCGATGTCCTGCACCTCGCCGACGCGGTGGCGGGGGGCCTTGCGGTACCAGAGCTCGTTGAACGCCCGGACGCTCAGGCGGTTGAGGAGGCCGTTGGGGACCCACGGCGGGGCGCCGAGGCGGACGGCGGCGTCGTAGGCGAAGGGCGTGCGGGCGTCGGCGTCGTCGAGGGCGTCGACGGGGGCGAAGTCGCCCCGGGTCAGCACCGAGCGGCCCATGGCGGCGCCGGTGGCGACCAGGTCGATCCAGGCCACCGAGTAGCGGTAGCCGTCGTCGCCCCGGCTCATTCGGTCCATGGCGTCTTCGAGGTCGGTGGCCCGCTCGGTGTCGACCAGCAGGCGGGAGGAGGGGATGGCCTTCACCGAGAAGGTGGCGTCGAGGATCACCCCGGTGAGGCCCATGCCCCCGGCGGTGGCCCAGAACAGGTCCGGGTCCTGGTCGGGGCCGACCTCGACCACCCCGGCGGGGGTGCGCAGCCGCAGCGAGTGGACGTGGGACGCGAAGGAGCCGTCGTGGTGGTGGTTCTTGCCGTGGACGTCGGCGGCGATGGCCCCGCCCACGGTCACGAAGCGGGTCCCCGGGGTGACGGGCACGAACCAGCCCTGGGGGACGAGGAAGCGCAGCAGCTCGTCGATGGAGGCCCCGGCCTCGGCGGTGACCACGCCCTCGACGCCGTCGAAGGCCAGCACCCGGGACACGCCGGCGGCGTCGGCCACCCGGCCCCCGGCGTTCTGGGCGGCGTCGCCGTAGGAGCGGCCCAGCCCCCGGGCCAGGACGCCCCGGGCCGGCGGGTCGTCGAGGGCGGCGGCCAGGGCGGCGGTGGTCGTCGGCGTCACCACCTCGGCGGCGGTGGGCGCGGTGCGGGACCAGCCGGTCAGCTCGGGGGGCGTCACGTCAGGTAGACGGCGGAGCCGTAGACGAGGGCCCAGGCCAGGCCGGCGACCTGCAGGGGCCGGTCCCGGAAGAACACCTCCTCGGGGGCCCCGCCCCCACCCTGGTCGAGCACCAGGGCGTAGCGGAGGACGGCGACGACGAAGGGCACGATCGACAGCTCGAACCACGGCACCGACCCGGCGTCGAAGGCCGCGGCCTCGAACGCCCACACGCAGTAGGCGACGGCCATCACCGCCACCGACACGGTGCGCAGGAAGGCCAGGTACGAGCCCGTGTACTCCTCGAGGGTGCGGCGCACGTCGCCCAGGGCCAGGCCCTCCTCCTCCTCGGCCAGGTCACCCACCTCGCCCTGGCGCTTGCCGACCACGACGAAGAGGGAGCCGAACGAGGTCACGATGAAGAACCAGTCCGACACCGGCACGCCGGTGGCGGCGGCGCCGCCGATGGCCCGGAGCACGAAGCCCGAGGCGATGGCCACCACGTCGAGGATGACGATGTGCTTGAGCCAGTGGCTGTAGGCGGTGGTCACGGCGACGTAGATGGCCACGGTCACGGCCAGGTCCACGTCGGCCACGAGGCCCAGGGCCACGCCGCCGACGATGGCGAGCACGCCGACCACGGTGGCCAGGGTCGGGGGCACCACCCCGGCGGCGATGGGCCGGTTGCGCTTGGTGGGGTGGCGGGCGTCGGCCTCTCGGTCGGCCACGTCGTTCAGGAGGTAGGTGCCCGACGCCGCCATGCAGAAGGCGCCGAAGGCGATGACGGCGTCGGTGAGTGGTCCGGCCCGGTCGAGCACCCCGGCGGCGCCAGGGGCGGCGAACACCAGCAGGTTCTTGGCCCACTGGCGGGGCCGGGCGGCCCGGACCAGGCCCCCGGCGACCGACTCGCCGCTGCTCACAGGTGCTCCACGTTGTCGCCGTGCAGGGCGTGGCGGGTGTCGAGGACGAAGCGGGCATGGTCGGCCACCAGGCCGAGGTCGAAGCCGTCGTGGTCGACGAGGAGCACCACGGCGTCGGCGGCGGCCACCTCGTCGGCGTCGAGGTCGACCCGGGTGACGTGCGGCCCCAGGGCGTCGGCGTCGACGTGGGGGTCGGCGGCCCGCACCTCGGCGCCCAGGTCGGCGAGCTGGCGGGCGATGGGCCCCGCCGGCGTCTCGCGGGCGTCACCGGTGTTGCGCTTGTACGCCAGGCCGAGCAGCAGGATGCGCCGACCCCGCACGGGCACGCCCCGCTCGTTGAGGGCGGTCTGGAGGCGGCGCACGACGTAGTCGGGCATGCCGGCGTTGATGTCGTTGGCCAGGTCGACGAAGCGGAAGGCGTGGCCCAGGGAGTCCTTCACCCGCCACGACAGGTAGGACGGGTCGATGGGCAGGCAGTGGCCGCCCACGCCGGGGCCGGGGGTGAAGGGCAGGTAGCCGAAGGGCTTGGTCGAGGCGGCCTCGACGGCCTCCCACACGTCGATGCCCAGCTCGTGGGCGAACATGGCCACCTCGTTCATGAGGGCGATGTTCACGTGGCGGAACGTGTTCTCGAGCAGCTTGGTCAGCTCGGCCTCGCGGGTGCCCGACACCGGCACCACGTGGTCGACCAGGCGCTCGTAGAAGGTGGTGACCGCGGCCAGCGAGGCCTCGTCCACCCCCGAGACGACCTTGGGGGTGTTCTCGAGGCGCCACTCGCCGTTGCCGGGGTCGATGCGCTCCGGGCTGTAGCCGAGGTGGAAGTCGGTGCCGGCGACCAGACCCGAGCCCTCCTCCAGGATCGGGGCCACCAGCTCCTCGGTGGTGCCCGGGTAGGTCGTGGACTCGAGGACGACGAGGCACCCCGGGCGCACATGGCCGGCCACGGTCCGGGCCGCCTCCTCGATGAAGGTGAGGTCGGGGTTGCCCTCCCGCAGCGGGGTGGGCACCGACACCACGGCCACGTCGAAGCCGGCCAGGTCGGCGGGGTCGGTGGTGGGGTGGTAGGTGGCGGCGGCCAGGGCCGCGGCGAGGCGGTCGTCGTCGACGTCCTCGACGGTCGAGGTGCCGGTGGCCAGCCGCTTCACCCGGTCGGCGTCGACATCGAACCCCACCACCGAGAAGCCGGCCTCGACGGCCCGCAGGGCCAGGGGCAGGCCGACGTAGCCCTGCCCGACGACGACGAGGCGGTCGCCGCCCGGTCGGGTCACCGGGCCGAGACCTTCCGCCACAGCGGCCGGGGCAGGTGCCGCATGGCCGAGAGGACGAAACGGAGGATGCCGGGCGCCCAGACCACCTCGGACCCCTTGGCCAGGCCGTCGGCGATGGCGTCGGCCACGGCCTCGGGGGTGGTGGCGAAGGGGGCCGGCTCGCGGCCCTCGGTCATGCGGGTGTGCACGAAGCCGGGGCGCACGACCATGACCCGGGCGCCGGTGCCCTGGAGGTGGTCGCCGAGGCCCTGGGCGAAGCCGTCGAGGCCGGCCTTGGTCGACCCGTAGACGAAGTTCTCGGCCCGCACCCGCTCGCCGGCCACCGACGACAGCACGGCGAGGGTGCCGTGGCCCTGGCGGCGGAGCAGGTCGGCGCTGGCCAGGGCGGCGGCCACGGCCCCGCCGAAGTTGACGGCCACGGCGTCGGCGGCGGCGGCCGGATCGGCGTCGAAGGCGGCCTGGTCGCCCAGGACGCCGAAGGCCAGCAGGACCAGGTCGACGTCGCCCAGCAGGTCGGCGGCGGCGGCCACCACGCCGGCGTGGGTCTCCGGGGCCCGGGCGTCGAAGGCCAGCACGTGGACGTCTGCCACCCCGGCGGCGGTGAGGTCGGCCACCAGGGCCTCGCCGGCGGCGACGTCGCGCACGGCGAGGACCACCTTGCGGCAGCGGTCCCGGGCCAGGCGACGGATCGTGGCCAGGGCGATCTCGGAGGTCCCCCCGAGCACGAGGGCGGTCTGCACGGCGCCGAGGGCGTCCTTCATGGGGGGCAGGGTACGGCGCCGGTCAGGCGGCGATGAGGACCTGCACGGCGAAGGCCACCAGGATGGCCAGCCCGCAGAGCAGCGCGGCGAGGATCAACAGGCGCGTGCTCACCGGGTGGAGCCTACGCTCGGAGGGGCATGGCCGAACGACACGACATCGTGATCATCGGCGGCGGCCCCGGGGGGTACGCCGCCGCCCTCTACGGCGCCTCCGCCGGCCTCGACGTGGCCCTCGTCGAGGAGGCGAAGGTGGGCGGGACCTGTCTGCACCGGGGCTGCATCCCGGCCAAGGCCCTGCTCGAGACCGCCGCGGTGCGCCGGGCGCTGGCCGGCGCCGCCGCCTTCGGCTTCACCGTGCACGAGCCCACCCTCGACTTCGGCGTCAGTCAGGACCGCAGCCAGTCGGTCATCGACACCCTCCACAAGGGGCTCTCGGGCCTGCTGGCGGGGCGCAAGGTGACCGTGGTCGACGGCACCGGCACCCTGGCCGGCCCCGGCCGGGTGGCGGTGACCGGCGGTGAGGGCGGGGACCAGGAGCTGGAGGGCGACGCCGTGATCCTGGCCGCGGGCTCGGCCGCCCGGACCATCCCCGGCTTCGAGGTCGACGGCGAGGTCGTCCTGACCTCCGACGAGCTGCTGCGCTCCCGCACCGTGCCGGGACGGGTGGCGGTGATCGGCGGCGGGGCCATCGGCTGCGAGTTCGCCTCGATGCTGGTCGACCTCGGCGCCGAGGTGACGATCCTCGAGGCCCTGCCCAAGATCCTCCCTGGCCTCGACGCCGACGTGGCCAAGGTGGTCGAGCGCTCCTTCAAGAAGCGGGGCATCACCATCCACACCGGCGTGGCCGTCACCGGTCACGAGCCCGGCAAGAAGGGCACCACCGTGTCCTTCGGCGAGGGCCAGACCGTCGAGGTCGACCAGGTGGTCGTCTCGGTCGGGCGCCGGCCCCGCTCCGACCGCCTCGGCCTCGACGGCACCGGGGTCGCCGTCGACGAGCGGGGCTTCGTCACCGTCGACGAGCGCTGCCGCACCTCGGTGGACGGCGTGTGGGCCGTGGGCGACCTGATCCCGACCTCGCAGCTCGCCCACGTGGCCTTCGCCGAGGCCATCGTCGCCGTGAAGGACATCCTCGGCGAGGACCCGGTCCCGGTCGACCACACCCGGGTGCCGTGGTGCATCTACTGCCACCCCGAGGTCTCCTTCGCCGGGCTGTCCGAGGCGGCGGCGAAGGAGGCCGGCCACGAGGTGGTCACGGTCAAGCACCGCTTCGGTGGCAACGGCCGGGCCCTCATCCTGGGCGAGGCCGAGGGCCTGGTGAAGGTCATCGCCGAGAAGGGCCCCGACGGCACCGCCGGGCGCATCCTGGGCGTCCACATGGTGGGCCCGTGGGTGACCGAGCAGCTCGGGGCCGGGTACCTGGCGGTGAACTGGGAGGCGACCGTCGACGAGGTGGCGCACTACGTGCAGCCCCACCCGTCGCTGTCGGAGACCTTCGGTGAGGCCGTCCAGGCCCTCACCGGACGAGGACTGCACGGCTGACCCCCTGAGGGGGAGGAGGACGACCATGGCCGACGTCGAGATGCCCCAGCTGGGCGAGACGGTGACCGAGGGCACGATCACGCAGTGGTTCAAGGCGGTGGGGGACCGCGTCGAGCTGGACGAGCCGCTCTTCGAGGTGTCCACCGACAAGGTCGACTCCGAGGTGCCCTCGCCCGCCGCCGGCGTGCTCCAGGAGATCCTGGTGCCCGAGGGCGAG
>CAYTJS010000183.1:0-8019 GCA_964438115.1 uncultured Iamiaceae bacterium | reverse complement strand
ACAGCGGCTCGTCCATGAGGAAGGCCACGGGCCGACGGACGATGGCGCGGGCCAGCGCCACGCGCTGACGCTGGCCGCCGGAGAGCTGACCGGGCTTGCGGTCGAGCAGGTCGCCCAGGCCGAGCTGGGCGGCGGCCTCCTCGACCATGGTGGCCCGCTCGTCCTTGGGCACGCCGCGGGGCCGCAGGGGGAACTCGATGTTGGCCCGGACGGTCTTGTGGGGGTAGAGGGCGTAGCTCTGGAAGACCATGGCGATGTCGCGGTCCTTGGGCTCGACGCCGTTGACCGGCTCGCCGCCGATGCTGATGACGCCGTCGGTGGGCTCCTCCAGGCCGGCGAGCATCCGCAGCAGGGTGGACTTGCCGCACCCCGAGGGCCCGAGCAGGACGAGGAAGTCGCCCTCGTCCACGTGCAGGCTGAGCTCGGCGACCGCGGTGACCTCGTCGAAGCGCTTGGTCACCCGGTCGAAGTCGATCTGGGCCATCAGCTACCCCTCCAGCCGCGGACGTTAGCCATCGCGGGTGACGGCCACGTCAACGCCGGCCGACGCCCGGGTGTCGAGACCGAGGCTCAACAGGGCCGACACGGCCCCCAGGGCGGCCAGGGCCCACCAGAGGGGGGCGAAGTCGGCGACCGGGTCCCCGGCGACGAAGCCGCCGACCAGCACCACGGCCAGGGCGATGCCGATGGTGCCCGAGATGCGTACGACGGTCTGGATGGCGGCGGCGGCCACGCCGAAGCGGGCCGCATCGACGCCGTGGACCGCTGCGCTCTGGAAGTTCGGGAAGACCAGACCCAGGCCGGTGCCGAGCAGGACCAGGGCCGGCACCCACACCGTCCCGATGGCGGGCTCGGGGCCCGCGCCGAGGGCGAGCCACACCCCGCCCGCCGTGAAGAGGAGGGCCCCGGGGACCATCACGGCGCGGTGGCCGACGCGGTCGGCCAGTCGGCCCCCGACGAAGGCGAAGACCGACGAGGCGGCCAGGGCGGGGGTCACGAGCAGCCCCGCCTCGCTGGTGTCGTAGCCCCAGCCCTCGGTCAGGAAGCGGACCACGGCGAAGAACATGGCGAAGAAGGCGGCCCCGAAGAGCAGGGCCACGGCGTTGGCCCGACGGAACAGCGGGGCGGCGAAGAGGTTGGGCGCGATCACCGGCGCCGGGTGGTGGGCCGACCGGCGCACCACCAGGGTGGCCGTCACCGTGGCCACCGTGAAGGCGCCGAGGACGAGCGGCGAGGTCCAGCCCCACTCGGGGCCCTCCACGATCCCGAAGGCCAGGGACCCGACGGCGACCACGACCAGGGCCGAGCCCAGCAGGTCGGTCAGCCCCTCCACCTCGGGATCGGTCGACTCGACGAGCACGGCCCGCCCCCAGACGAAGACGACCACGGCGAGGGGCACGCTCAGCCAGAAGCCCCAGCGCCATCCCCCGATGTCGACCACCAGGGCCCCGATGGAGGGGCCGGCGGCGGCGGCGATCCCACCCACCGCACCCCAGGTGCCCACCGCCATGGCCCGGCGTTCGGGAGGAAACTCCCGCAGGATGAGGGCCATGGCCGCCGGGGTCATCATCGCCCCGCCCGAGGCCTGCACGGCCCGGGTGGCGATCAGGGTGGCGGGGCCGAGGGCGGCGCCGCTCAGCAGGGCGCCCACTGCGAACACCGCGGCACCGGTGAGGAAGATCCGACGGCGGCCGTAGAGGTCGGCCAGACGGCCGGCGGGGACCATGAGGGCGGCCACCACGATCCCGTAGATGGTGAGCACCCACGACAGTAGGGCGGTGGAGGCGTCGTGGAAGGCGTCTTCGATCTCGGGGAAGGCGACGAAGACGACCGAGAGGTCGAGGGCCCCGGCGAAGCCGGCGGTGCAGGCCAGGGCCAGTACCGCCCACGCCCGCGACGGCACCTCCGGCTCGGTGGTCGAACGACCCTCCCCGGTGCTCAACGCAGGCGGGGGAGGTCGCCCAGGAGGGCGAGCAGGGCCAGCTCCTCGCCGGCGTTGAAGACCTGGCCCTCGGCGGTGGCCTGGATGCGATCCACCGCCGCGGCCAGGGGGGCGGGGTCGGCCGCGGTGGTCAGGGCGTCGCGGTAGCGGCCGGCCAGGGTGGCCAGGCCGAAGCGCAGCTCCTGGCGGCGCAGGCTGCGGACCTCGCGCTTCTGAGCCTCGACCAGTTCGCTCAGGGCGCCCTTGCGCAGGCCGTAGCGCTCGATCTGCTCCTCCAGGTCGGCCCGCTCCTGGGCGTGGCGCTGGTCGAGGGGCAGCTGGGCGTTGTCGATGCGGGCCCGGAGGTCGGTGACCAGCTCGACCACCCGGGCCCCACTGCCGTCCAGGCGCTCGGGCACGGCGGCCCAGGCGTCGCGCCGGGCGGCCAGGGCGCCGTCGGTGGCCAGCAGGCGGGCCCGGCCCAGGTCACCGCCCGCAGCGGCGGCCGCCTCGGCGGCCCGGTCGGCCGGGACGCCCTCGGCGGTGAGGCGCTGGACCAGCAGGGCCTCGGGCACGGGACCGAAGTCGACCCGGACGCAGCGGGAGGCGGTGGTGACCAGGTCGGGGGGGATCTCGTCGGCCAGGACCACCATCACGGTGCGGGGCGGCGGCTCCTCGATGGTCTTGAGGAGGGCCCCGGCCTTGCCCTCCATGGTGTGGAACTGGCCCAGCACCACGATCTTGTGGTCGGCCTCGACCGGGGAGCGGTTGGCCTCGGCCAGGATGGGCACCAGGTCGTTGTCCTTCTGCTGCCGGTTGATCGACAGGCTGACCCCTCGGGGCTCGAACTCGACCAGGTCGGGGTGTTTGCCCTCGAGGGCCAGGCGGGCCTGGCGGTCGGCCTCGGCCCCGTCCCGGTCGCGGGCGAAGAGGGCGGCGGCGAAGGCCCGGGCCGCGGCCCGACGACCACTGCCGGGTGGGCCGACCAGGAGGTAGGCGTGCAGCGGGGCGGCCACCGCCGCCTGCAGGTCGGCCACGGCCCGGGGCTGGCCGACCACGCCGCCCCAGACGTCGAGGGTGGTGGTCATCCGAGGTGCTCGGTCACGGCGGCGGCCACCCGGGCGGCGACCTCCTCGACGGTGCCGGTCCCGTCCACCACCGCCCAGGTCGGGTCGCCGGCGGCCAGGGCCCGGTAGCCCTCGGCCACCCGCTCGTGGAACCCGTCGCCCTCGGCCTCGAAGCGGTCGAGGTCGGCCCCCACCCGCTCGGCGGCGACCGACGGGGGCACCTCGATGAGCACGGTCAGGTCCGGCAGCAGGCCCCGGGTGGCCCAGTGGTTGACCCGACGGACCTCCTCCACGTCAACCTGACGGCCGTATCCCTGGTAGGCCAGCGACGAGGCGAGGTAGCGGTCGGTGACGACGTCGCGGCCGGCATCCAGGGCGGGCCGCACCACGGCGGCGACGTGCTCGGCCCGGGCGGCGGCGATGAGCAGGATCTCGGTGCGGACGTCGAGCTCGCCGGTGGCGGGGTCGAGGGCGATGGCCCGCAGGCGCTCGCCCGCCGGGGTGCCGCCCGGCTCCCGGGTGAGCAGGGCCCCGCGGGCCTCGGCCAGCAGCCGGGCCTGGGTCGACTTGCCGCAGCCGTCACCCCCCTCGAGGGCGATGAACCGCCCCGGCACCTAGTCGCTCTTCTTGGCGGCGGGCTTCTTCGCGGCCGCCGGCTTCTTGGCGGCCGGCTTCTTCTTGGCCGCCGGCTTCTTCTTGGCCGCCGGCGTCTTCTTGGGCGGGGCCTTGAGCCGGCGCTCGGCCAGCAGCTCGGCGGCCCGTTCGGGGGTGATGTTCTCGACGGTGTCGCCCTTGCGCAGGGAGGCGTTGGACTCGCCGTCGGTGACGTAGGGGCCGAAGCGTCCGTCCTTCAGGACCATCGGCGCCCCCGTCGCGGGGTCCTCGCCCAGCTCCTTCAGCGGCGGCTTGGCCGCCCCCCGGCCCCGGGTCTTTGGCTGGGCCAGCAGGGCCAGGCACTCGTCGAGGGTGATGGTGAGGAGCTGGTCCTCGTCGGCCAGGGAGCGGGTGTCCTTGCCCTTCTTCAGGTAGGGCCCGTACCGGCCGTTCTGCACCGTGATCTCGACGCCGTCAGCGGGGTCGGCCCCCACCACCCGGGGCAGCGACAGGAGCTGCAGCGCCTCGTCGAGGGTCAGGGTGTTGATCGTCATCGTCTGGAAGAGCGACGACGTCCTGGGCTTGCCGTCGACCTCGTCCACCTCGGGGTCGCCGAGCTGGACGTAGGGGCCGAAGCGCCCCGACCTGGCCAGGATCGTCAGGCCGGTGGCGGGGTCCTGGCCGATCACCCGGTCGCCCGAGGGGGCCTCGAGCAGCTCGACGGCCTTGGCCGGGGTGAGCTCGTCGGGGGGCAGGTCGTCGGGGATCGAGGCGGTGTCCTCGCCCCGCTGCAGGTAGGGGCCGTAGCGCCCGGGGCGGGCCACGATGGGCACCCCGTCGGCGTCGGCGCCGATGGGGATGCTGTTGATCTCGCGGGCGTCGATCTCGTCGAGGCGGCCCGAGACCATGGCCTTGAGGCCGCCGTCGCCGCCGCCCTCGACGCCGTCGGCGCCGAAGTAGAAGCGGCTGAGCCAAGGGATCTGCTCCTCGGTGCCGCTGGCGATCTCGTCGAGCTCGTCCTCCATCCGGGCGGTGAAGGCGTAGTCGACGAGGTCGGGGAAGTGCTGCTCGAGCAGGGTGATCACGGCGAAGGCCGTGAACGAGGGCACCAGGGCCGAGCCCTTCTTCCAGACGTAGCCCCGGTCCTGGATGGTGCCGATGATCGAGGCGTAGGTGGACGGGCGGCCCACGCCCAGCTCCTCGAGGCGCTTGACCAGCGAGGCCTCGGTGAAGCGGGCCGGCGGCTGGGTCTCGTGGCCTTTGGGCTCGATGCTGCGGGGGTCGACGCGGTCGCCCTCGGCCAGGTCGGGCAGGATCCGCTCCTGGTCCTCGAGTTCGCCCTCGGGGTCGTCGGAGCCCTCCACGTAGGCCCGGAGGAAGCCCGGGTGGTGGATGGTCTTGCCCGTGGCGGCGAACTCGGCGTCGCGCCCGTCGGTGGCCACCGCCCCCAGCCGGACCTGGACGCTCTGGCCCCGGGCGTCGGTCATCTGCGACGCGATGGTGCGCCGCCAGATGAGCTCGTAGAGACGGGCCTCGTCGGCGCCGACCTCGCGGGCCACGTCGTCGGGCAGGCGGAAGCGGTCCCCCGCCGGGCGAATGGCCTCGTGGGCCTCCTGGGCGTTCTTGACCTTGCGGGTGTACTGCCGTGGGGCGTCGGGCAGGAAGTCGTTGCCGTAGCGCTCGGCGATCTGGGCCCGGGCGGCGCCGATGGCGGTCTCCGACAGCGTGGTGCTGTCGGTCCGCATGTAGGTGATGTAGCCGTTCTCGTAGAGGCGCTGGGCCACGCTCATGGTCCGCGACGACGAGAAGCGCAGCTTGCGGCCCGCCTCCTGCTGGAGGGTCGAGGTCATGAACGGGGCGTAGGGCTTGCGGGTGTAGGGCTTGGACTCGACCGAGCGCACCGCCACCTCGGCGCCGTCGAGGCCGGTGGCCAGGCTGGTCGCCCCCGCCTCGTCGAGCAGCGCCACCGAGCCGGTGAGGACGCCGTTCTCGTCGAAGTCCTTGCCCGTGGCCAGGCGGGCACCGTCCACGGCGACCAGGGTGGCGCCGAACTCGGTGGCGTCGGCGGCGGCGAAGGTGGCCTCGAGGTCCCAGTACGACGCCGAGGTGAACCGCATCCGGGCCCGCTCCCGCTCGACCACGATGCGGGTGGCCACGCTCTGGACCCGGCCGGCCGACAGCCCGGACTGCACCTTCTTCCAGAGGACGGGGCTGACCTCGTAGCCGTAGAGGCGGTCGAGGATGCGGCGGGCCTCCTGGGCGTCGACCAGGCGCCGGTCGATCTCGCGGGGCTCCTCGATGGCCCGCCGGATGGCCTCGGGGGTGATCTCGTGGAACACCATCCGCCGCACGGGGAGGCTGTCGGGCGGGTTGAGGACCTGGAGCAGGTGCCAGGCGATGGCCTCGCCCTCGCGGTCCTCATCCGTCGCGAGGTAGAGCTCGCTGGCCTCCTTCAGCTTCTTGCGGAGGTTGGCGACGACGTCCTTCTTGCCCTTGTTGACGACGTACAGCGGCTTGAAGTCGTTGTCGGTGTCGACACCCAGCCGGGCCCAGGCCTCGCCCTTGTAGGCGGCGGGCACGTCGGCGGCGTTCTGGGGCAGGTCGCGGATGTGGCCGACGGAGGACTCGACGACGAAGTCCCCGCCCAGGTAGCCCGCGATCGTCTTGGCCTTGGCCGGGCTCTCGACGATGACCAGTGGTCCGCTCACGGCGCGCAGGGTACGGGGGTGTCCGGCCCGGTTGTCAACCATTCACCCCCGGCGGGCCGATCGTGTCAACGGCTGTGGATGGCGCCGCCGTCGACCAGGTAGGCCTGCCCGCTGACCTGGCGGGCCTTGTCGGAGGCCAGCCAGACGACCGCCTCGGCGATCTCCTCGGGGTCGATCAGGTCGCCGGTGGGCACGGCCGAGGCCATCATCCGGCGCAGGCCCTCGTCGTCGCCGATGAAGCCCCGGATCATGGGCGTGTCGGTGGGGCCGGGGAGCACGGCGTTGACCCGGATGCCCTGGCCCACGTACTCGGCGGCGGCCGTGCGGGTGAGACCCAGGACCCCGTGCTTGGCCGCCACGTAGTGGGGCAGGCCGGCGAAGCCGACCACCCCGGCGCCCGAGGATGTGTTGACGATCGCCCCGCCGCCGCCCCGCTCGACCATGTGGGCCAACTCGTGCTTCATGCAGAGGAAGACGCTGGTCAGGTTGACGTCGATCATCCGCTGCCAGTCGGCCCGGTCGAGCTGGTGGAAGGCCGTCATCGTCCCGGTGATGCCGGCGTTGTTGAAGGCGGTGTCGAGGCGGCCGTGCTCGGCCACCACGTCGGCCACCAAAGCGGCGACGGCGTCCTCGTCGGTCACGTCGACCTCGACGGCCCGGGCCCTCGCCCCCGCGTCGGTGACCGCCGCCACCGTCCCGGACGCGTCCTGCACGTCGGCGATCACCACCACGGCCGCCCCGTCCCGGGCGAAGAGGCGGGCGGCGGCCGCCCCGATCCCCCCGGCCCCGCCGGTCACCAACACCACTGCTCCCTCGACGCTCACCCGGCGAGCGTACGCTCGCCGGGATCGCCCGACCGTCCGGTGGGTCGGGGAGCGAGGAGTGAACGTGGACTTCCAGCCCAGTGCCCGCTGTCAGGAGCTGTCCGAGCGGCTCGAGACCTTCATGGCCGAGCGCGTGTACCCCGCCGAGGCCGTGTGGGACGAGCAGATGGCGGCGGCGGGCGATCCGCACCACCACGCCCCCGTCATGGAGGAGCTCAAGGCCGAGGCCAAGGCCCGGGGCCTGTGGAACCTCTTCCTGCCCCACGCCACCGAGTGGACCGACGGTCTCTCCAACCTCGACTACGCCCCCCTGGCCGAGATCAGCGGCCGCAGCCACCTGGCCCCCGAGGCCATCAACTGCGCCGCCCCCGACACCGGCAACATGGAGGTGCTGACCATGTTCGGCACCGACGCCCAGAAGGAGGAGTGGCTGCGGCCGTTGCTCGAGGGCGAGATCCGGTCCTGCTTCGCCATGACCGAGCCCGACGTGGCCAGCTCCGACGCCACCAACATCGAGTGCCGCATCGAGGCCGACGGCGACGACTACGTCATCAACGGCCGCAAGTGGTGGATCTCGGGCGCGGCCCGGGAGCGGTGCAAGGTCGCCATCCTCATGGGCAAGACCGACCCCGACGGTCCTCGCCACCTCCAGCAGAGCATGGTGCTGGTGCCCATGGACGCCCCGGGGCTGACGGTGGTCCGGGACCTCACCGTGTTCGGCTACACCGACCAGGAGGGCCACTGCGAGCTGGCCTTCGACGACGTCCGGGTGCCCCGCAGCAACCTGCTGGGCGAGGAGGGCGGCGGCTTCGGCATCGCCCAGGCCCGCCTCGGCCCCGGCCGCATCCATCACTGCATGCGGGCCATCGGCGTGGCCGAACGGGCCCTCGAGGCGATGTGCCGCC
>CAYTJS010000182.1:0-8030 GCA_964438115.1 uncultured Iamiaceae bacterium | reverse complement strand
CCGCCGCCGTGGCCACCCGGGACACCGCCGACCACGTCCGCGCCGCGGTGGCCCACCTGCCGCCCGACCAGCGCGAGGCCGTCACCCTCGCCTTCTTCGGCGGCCTCTCCTACCGCGAGGTGGCCGCCACCCTCGGCATCCCCGAGGGCACGGCCAAGTCCCGCCTGCGGCTGGCCCTGGCCAAGCTCTCCACCACCCTCCACCCCCACGTGAGCCCCCCATGACCGAGCCCACCCCCCGACGCCTCGACCGCGACGAGTTGATCGACCTGCTCGGCGCCTGGGCCGCCGACGCCCTCGACACCGACGAGCGGGCCGCGGTCGACGACGGCCTCGAGCGCCACCCCGACCTGGCGGCCCAGGCCCGGGCCCTGCGCGAGGCCGTGGCCGACCTGGCCGACGACGGGACGGCCGACCCCGGGTCCACCGGTGCCGTGCTGGCCGCCGCCCTGGCCGCCCGTCCGGCGGGACGCGACGCCCGCCTGGCCGCCGACGAGGTCGCCACCACGGCCGAGGCCTACGCCGACCAGGTCGCCACGCTGGCCGCCCTGCTCGACACCGTCCCCGACGACGGCTGGGACCGTCCGGTGGCCGCCTACCCCTGGACCGTGCGGGAGCTGGTCGGCCACCTCGTCGCCATCGAGCGCTACTCGGCGAGCTTCCTCCACCAGGCCGACGCCACCGACCTCACCGACCTCGCCGACGAGGCCGACCACCTGGCCATGTCCGAGCCGGTCATCGCCGAGCTGGCCGAGCGACCGGTGGGCGACGTGGTGGCCGAGTGGCGCCGGCTGGCGCAGGCCAACGCCGCCCACGTGCTCGCCCTCGACGATGACGCCCTCGACCGCCCGATGCCGTTGCACGGCATCCCGTTCCGGGTGACCACGGCCATCGTGGCCCGGGCCTTCGAGCTGTGGACGCACGCCGACGACATCCGACGGGCCCTGGGCCGGCCGGTCGAGGGCCCACCGCCGGCGGTCGTCCACCGCATGGCCACCGAGTCGGTCAGCAGCCTCCCGGCGGCGGTGTTCACCCTCGACCGCCTGCCCGGTCCGGGCGTGGCCCGCGTGGTCCTCACCGGCCCGGGCGGTGGCGCCTGGACGATCGGGGTCGGCGGGGCGGACCCGGCCGGGGCCGAGCCGGATCTCACCCTGGTCACCGACGTGGTCGACTACTGCCGGGTGGCCAGCAGCCGCATCGCCCCCGAGGAGCTGGCCATGACCGTCGAGGGTGAGCGGTCCCGCGCCCTCGACCTCCTGCGGGCCGCCTCCTTCGTCGCCATGTGAGCGGGCCGGGCTCCCGACTGCTAGTCATCGGTCCATGACCGCCCTGGTCGGGATCACGACCTACCCGCCCAACGCCGAGGACCGCTACGAGCTGCCCCGGCAGTACCTCGACGCCGTCCGGCGGGCGGGGGCGGTGCCCGTGCTGGTCGCCCCCGGCGAGCCCCGGCTCGACGACCTGCTGCCCCGCCTCGACGGGCTGGTGCTGGCCGGGGGCGGCGACATCGACCCCGCCCGCTGGGGCGGTGGCCCCCACCCCACCGTCGAGCGGGTCGACCCCGACCGCGACGACCTCGAGCTAGGCCTGGCCCGCCGGGCCGTGGACGAGGGCCTGCCCACCCTGGCCATCTGCCGGGGTCTCCAGGTGCTCAACGTGGCGCTGGGCGGGACCCTGCACGTCCACCTCCCCGACGTGGCCGCCACCGACGTCCCCCACCGGCTCGACCCGCAATGGGGCCACACCCACCGCATCGAGGCCGAGCCCGGCTCGCTGCTCGCCACCACGCTGGGCACCACCGAGGTGCGCCCGGCCTGCTGGCACCACCAGGCCATCGACCGGCCCGGCGACGGCCTGACCGTCACCGCCCGGGCGCCCGACGGCGTCGTCGAGGCCGTCGAGCTGGCCGGGCACCCGTGGCTGCTCGCCGTGCAGTGGCACCCCGAGATGACCGCGGCCGATGATGCGGACCAGCAACGACTCTTCGACGGCCTCGTGGGGGCCGTCCGGGACCGGAGGTAGGGACATGCGACTCGAGGGGAAGGTGGCGCTGATCACCGGGGCGGCGTCGGGCATCGGCCTCGAGTCGGCCCGCCGTTTCGCGGCCGAGGGGGCGGCGGTGGTCTGCGCCGACCTCGACGGCGACGGCGCCGCCCGCACGGCGGCCGAGCTCACCGAGGCCGGGGGCCGGGCCACGGCGGTGACCGTGGACGTGTCGTCGGCCGCCGACGCCGAGCGCATGGTGGCCGTGGCCGAGGAGACCTACGGCGCCCTCCACGTCGCCTTCAACAACGCCGGGATCATGCTGGGCGCCGACGACGACGCCGTGGCCACCGAGGAGTCCGTCTGGGACACCACGATGGCGGTCAACCTGAAGGGCGTCTTCCTGGGCTGCAAGTACCAGATCCCCGCCCTGCGCCGGGCCGGCGGCGGCTCGATCATCAACACCGCCTCCTTCGTCGCCCTGATGGGAGCGGCCACCCCGCAGCTGGCCTACACCGCCAGCAAGGGCGGCGTGCTGGCCATGACCCGTGAACTGGCGGTCATCCACGCCCGCGAGAACATCCGGGTGAACGCCCTCTGCCCTGGGCCCCTGCGCACCGAGCTCCTGATGAGGTTCCTCGACACCGACGAGAAGAAGCAGCGCCGCCTGGTGCATGTCCCCATGGGTCGCTTCGGCGAGGCCACCGAGATGGCCGAGGCCGCCCTGTTCCTCGCCTCCGACGAGTCGTCGTACACGACCGGCACCGAGTTCGTGGTCGACGGCGGCCTGACCGCCGCCTACGTCACCCCCGAGTAGCCCCCCAATGGGTGAGCTGCTGCGGGTGGGGGCCGACGGGCGCACCCGCTGCTGGTGGCCCGGCGATCTGGCCGACTACATCGCCTACCACGACGACGAGTGGGGTCGGCCCGTCCACGACGACCACCGACTGTTCGAGAAGCTCTGCCTCGAGGGCTTCCAGTCCGGGCTGTCGTGGCTGACCATCCTGCGCAAGCGGGAGGCGTTCCGGGCCGCCTTCGCCGACTTCGACCCGGCCGTGGTCGCCCGGTACGGCGCCGCCGACGTCGACCGGCTGCTCGGCGATGTCGGCATCGTCCGGCACCGGGGCAAGATCGAGGCGACGATCAACAACGCCGGCCGGGCCCTCGAGCTGATCGAGGAGCACGGCAGCCTCGACGCCTACGTCTGGTCGTGGGCCCCGGCCGGCCGCGAGCCCGACCTCCGCGACCCCGCCGCCGTGGTCCCCGCCGTCACCGCCACCTCGACGGCGCTGAGCAAGGACCTGAAGCGCCGGGGCTGGCGCTTCGTCGGCCCCACGACCGTCTACGCCTTCCTCCAGGCCATGGGCCTCGTCGACGACCACGTCCCCGGCTGCGAATGGAGCCGGCGGGTTGGGTCATGATCAGGGGATGGCTGAGCTACCCGAGGGGTTTCTCGACGCACTGATCGGCGCCGTGGGGGCCGACCGGGTGCGGACCGGGGACGACATCAACGAGGACCACACCCACGACGAGGCCCTGGGGGTGACCTGGCAGCGCCCGGACGCCGTGGTGCTGCCCACCACCACCGAGCAGGTCGCCGCCGTCCTGGCCCTGGCCGACGAACACGGGGTGCCGGTCACCCCCCGGGGCAGCGGTACCGGGCTGTCGGGGGCCTGCGTGCCCGAGGCGGGCGGCATCGTCCTGGCCTTCGAGGCCATGAACCGCATCCTCGAGGTCGACGACGAGAACCACGTCGCCGTCGTCCAGCCCGGCGTCACCCTCGAGCAGCTCAACGCCGAACTCGCCACCCACGGGTTCTTCTACCCGGTGTCCCCCGGCGAGAACAGCGCCTCGCTGGGCGGCAACGTCAACACCAACGCCGGCGGCATGCGGGCCGTGAAGTACGGGGTCACCCGCCACCACGTCCTCGGCCTGGAGGCCGTCCTGCCCGGCGGGGAGGTCATCCGCACCGGCGGGAAGCTGGTCAAGACCTCCTCGGGCTACGACCTGACCCAGCTCGTCATCGGGTCGGAGGGCACCCTGGCCGTGGTCACCGAGGTCACGGTCAAGCTCCAGCCCGCCCTCCCCCACCGCTCGACCCTGCTCGTGCCCTTCGCCACCCTCGACGAGGTGGCCCGGGCGGTGCCCCGCATCGTGGGCAGCGGCGTCGGCCCGCTGATGACCGAGTACATCGACCTGGTCACCATGGCCGGCATCACCGAGGCCGCCGGCCTCGACCTGGGCCTGCCCGACGAGGTCAAGGAGCAGGCCCTGGCCTACCTGGTGGTGGCCCTCGAGGCCCGCCGCGAGGAGCAGATCGAGGCCGACACCGCCGAGGTGGCCGAGCTGGTGAGCGAGCTGGGCGCCCTCGACATCTACGTCCTGCCGCCCGCGGCCGCCACCCAGCTCATCGAGGCCCGGGAGCGGGCCTTCTGGGTGGCGAAGGCCAACGGGGCCAACGACATCGTCGACACCGTCGTGCCCCGGGCGGCCATCCCCGCCTTCCTGGCCGACGTGGCCGAGCTGGCGGCCGCCCACGACTCGTGGATCGTCGGCTGCGGCCACGCCGGCGACGGCAACGTCCACCTCTCGGTCTTCCAGGGCGATGAGGTCAAGCGGGGCGAGCTCCTGAAGGCGGTCTTCCGGGCCGCCCTGGGCCACGGCGGGGCCATCTCCGGCGAGCACGGCATCGGCGCCGAGAAGCGGCCCTACTTCCTCGAGCTGGAGGACCCGACCAAGCTGGCGCTCATGCGACGCATCAAGGCCGCCTTCGACCCCAACGGGATCCTGAACCCGGGCACCGTGCTCGGCGTCGGCACCGAGGAGGTGACGGCGTGAGTGAGATGAACGGGGCGCAGGCCCTGCTCCACACGCTGGTCGACGCTGGGGTGACGGCGTGCTTCGCCAACCCCGGCACCTCGGAGATGCACTTCGTGAAGGCCCTCGACGACGTGCCCGCCATGCGGGGCGTGCTCGCCCTCTTCGAAGGGGTGGCCACCGGCGCCGCCGACGGCTTCGGGCGCATGGCCGACCACCCGGCCGCCACCCTGCTGCACCTCGGCTCGGGGCTGGCCAACGGCGGGGCCAACCTGCACAACGCCCGCCGGGCCCATACGCCGATGGTCAACATCGTCGGCGACCACGCCACGTACCACAAGCAGTACGACGCCCCGCTGGACTCCGACATCGAGGCCGGGGCATCGACCACCTCCGGCTGGCTGCGCACGTCGCAGCGCCCCGAGGAGGTCGCCGCCGACGCCGCCGAGGCGGTGGCCGCCGCCCTGGCCCCGCCCGGCCAGATCGCCACGCTGATCCTGCCCGCCGACGTGTCATGGTCGCCCGCGGGCGGGCCGGCCGCCCCCGTCACCCCCACGCCCCGGGCCACCGTGGCCGACGACACCGTGGCCGCGGTGGCGGCGGTGCTGCGCTCGGGCGAGCCCGCGGCGCTGCTCGTCGGCGGCTCGGTCACCCGCGAACGGGGCCTGCTCGCCGCCGGCCGCGTGGCCGCCGTCACCGGCGCCAAGCTGCTGGGCGAGACCTTCCCCGCCCGCATCGAGCGCGGGGCGGGCCGGGTCGAGCTGGAGCGACTGGCCTACCTGGCCGAGTTCATCGAGATGCAGTTGGCGGGCATCCGCCACCTGGTGCTGGTCGACACGCGGGCCCCGGTCTCGTTCTTCGCCTACCCGGGCAAGGCCAGCGACCTGGTGCCCGAGGGCTGCCAGGTCCACACCCTGGCGGGCGGCACCGACGACGCCGTCGGGGCCCTCGAGGCCCTGGCCGACCTCCTCGGCGCCCCCGCCGACGGGGCCGCGCTCAGCCCGGCCGCCCGACCCGAGGTCCCCAGCGGCGCCCTCGACGCCGCCAAGGTGGCCGCCCTGGTCGGCGCCCTCCTCCCCGAGGGGGCGATCGTGGTCGACGAGGCCCAGACGTCGGGCATCTTCGCCCCCGGCGCCACCGCCGGCGCCCCCCACCACGACTGGCTGACCCTGTGCGGCGGGGCCATCGGCATGGGCATCCCCCTGGCGACCGGCGCGGCGGTGGCCTGCCCCGACCGTCGGGTGGTCAACCTCGAGGCCGACGGCTCGGCGATGTACACCCTCCAGGGGCTGTGGACCCAGGCCCGGGAGGGCCTCGACGTCACCACGGTCGTCTACAACAACGCCTCCTACGCCATCCTCAACCTGGAGATGGGCCGGGTCGGCGCCGAGCCCCCGGGTCCCACGGCGACCAGCCTGCTCGACCTGCACCGGCCCGACCTCGGCTTCGTCGCCCTGGCCGAGGGCCTCGGGGTCCCCGCCGCCCGCTGCACCACCGCCGAGGAGCTCCACACCGAGCTGGCCCGCAGCCTGGCCGAGCCCGGCCCCCGCCTGCTGGAGTGCATCGTCCCCACCGGCGTGTGACCGCCCCGGGCGGCGCGCCCACGAGTCACACGATGCGGGAGTCGCCGTCACCCCAGTAGCGGTCGCGGAGCCGGCGCTTGTAGAGCTTGCCGGCGTCGGAGCGGGGCAGCTCGGCCTCGAAATCGATGGTCCGGGGGCACTTGTAGCGGGCCAGGTGCGCCCGGCAGTGGGCCAGCAACGCCTCGGCCAGGTCGGCGCCGGCCGCGGCCGGGTCGACGGGCTGGACCACGGCGTGGACGGCCTCGCCCATCTCGGGGTCGGGGATGCCGAACACGGCAACGTCGGCCACCGCCGGGTGGGTGACGAGGAGGTCCTCGACCTCCTGCGGGTAGACGTTGACGCCGCCCGACACGATCATGAAGTCCCTGCGATCGGTCAGGTAGAGGTAGCCGTCCTCGTCGAGGCGCCCCATGTCCCCGTTGGTGGCCCAGCCCCGGTGGTCGTGGCTGGCCGCGGTCCTGTCGGGGTCCTTGTGGTACTCGAACTGCAGGCCCTGCACCGGACGCTCGAACCAGACCACACCCACCTCGCCCACGGGCAGGTCGTCGCCGTCGTCGTCACAGACGTGGACCGTGGTGCCGATGGGCCGGCCCACCGAGCCCTTGTGGGCGAGCCAGTCGGCGGAGGTGATGACGGTGGCGCCCAGGGCCTCGGTCGACGAGTAGTACTCGGTGAGGATCGGGCCCCACCAGGCGATCATCTGCTCCTTCACCGGCACCGGGCAGGGGGCGGCGGCGTGCAGGACGACCTGCTGGGTCGACAGGTCGTAGCGGTCGCGCACCTCGGGCGGCAGCTTGAGCAGGCGGACGAAGTGGGTGGGCACCCACTGGCTGTGGGTGACGCCGTGGGCCTCGACGGCCGCCAGGGCGGCTTCGGGGTCGAACCGCTCCATGACCACCGCGGTGCCACCGAGGCGGTGGACCGCCATGCAGAACTGCAGCGGGGCGGCGTGGTAGCAGGGGGCGGGCGACAGATAGACGCTGTCGGGACCCAGCCCGTAGGCCCGGAACCCCTCCACGGCCAGGCCCGGCTCGCCCAGCGGCCGGCCCGGCAGCGGGAAGCGAACGCCCTTGGGCCGCCCCGTCGTGCCCGACGAGTAGAGCATGGCGTGGCCCTCCTGTTCCCCCGAGCGAGGGGCGGCCGAGGTGGCGGCGAGCACGGCCTCGTAGGGGTCGCAGCCGTCGAGCCCGTCGCCCAACGCCAGCCGGGACACGACCCCATCCCCCAGCCCGGCCACCACGTCGGCGGCCACCGGCCCGACCCCCGGGCTGACGACGAGGGCCCGGGCGTCGCAGTCGTCGACGATGTAGGCCACCTCGTCGGGGGTCAGGTGGGTGTTGACCGCCGTGTAGTAGAGGCCCGACCGCTGGGCCGCCCAGCACACCTCGAAGAAGCGGGCCTGGTTCTCGACCAGGAGGGCGACGTGGTCGCCAGGTCGGAGGCCCTGCTCCTCCCAGTGGCGGGCCAGACGGACCGAGCGCTCCTCGAGCTCGGCGTAGGTGACGACCTCTCCCGACCCGGCCATCACCACCGCCGGGTGGTCGGGGCGTTCGGTGGCGTGGGCGCCGGGCCACATGGCACCGAACGGTACGCCAGCCCCGAAAGCAGCGTGGTCATGGCCCCCGCCCTGCCCACGGGGGGAGCCAGG
>CAYTJS010000181.1:0-8107 GCA_964438115.1 uncultured Iamiaceae bacterium | reverse complement strand
TCTCCATCGACTGCGGGGCGATCATCGAGGGCTACCACGGCGACGCCGCCTTCACGGCCCCGGTGGGCCAGGTGAGTGCGGAGGCGGCCCGCCTGATCGAGGTGACCGAGGCCAGCCTGGTGGCGGGGATCGCCCAGATGGTGGACGGCAACCGCCTGTCCGACATCGGCCACGCCGTGCAGCAGGTGGCCGAGGCCGCCGGCTACGGCGTGGTGCGGGAGTACACGGGCCACGCCATCGGTACGGCGATGCACGAGAGCCCGCAGGTGCCCAACTGGGGGGCACCGGGCAAGGGCCCCAAGCTGCGCCCGGGCAACGTGTTCGCCATCGAGCCGATGGTCAACATCGGCTCCCCCGAGACCCGGGTGATGGCCGACGGCTGGGGCGTGCGCACCGCCGACGGCTCCTTGTCGGCCCATTGCGAGCACACCATCGCCATCACCGACGACGGCCCGGAGATCCTCACCCTGCCCTGATCCGTGTGCTAGGGCAGGTTGTCCGCCCGCCGCGCGCGCCGCTAGCCTTGCCCGTCGGCCCTGGTCCTGAGCGTTCTGTCGTCGCGGTCCGGTCCACCAAGCCCACCACGTAGTTCGGAGAGTGTCCTGGCGAAGCCGAAGGAAGACGCGATCGTCCTCGAGGGGACGGTGGTCGAGTCGCTCCCCAACGCCATGTTCCGCGTGGAGTTGGAGAACGGCCACGAGTTGCTCGCCCACATCTCCGGGAAGATGCGGATGCACTACATCCGGATCCTGCCCGGCGACCGCGTCCAGGTCGAGCTGACGCCCTACGACCTCAAGCGGGGTCGGATCACCTATCGGTACAAGTGAGAGCGCAGAGAAGCCCAGAGTGAAGGTACGTCCCAGCGTCAAGAAGATGTGTGAGAACTGCCGGGTGATCCGTCGCCACGGTCGGGTCCGCGTCATCTGCACCAACCCACGACACAAGCAGCGGCAGGGGTAGCGACATGGCCCGCATCGCCGGCGTCGACATCCCCCGCGAGAAGCGGACCGTCATCGCCCTCACCTACATCTTCGGCATCGGCGACACCCTCGCCGCCGAGGTCTGCGCCAACACCGGCGTCGACCCGAGCCGCCGGGTCCGGGACCTGACCGACGACGAGGTCAGCCAGCTCCGGTCCTACATCGACGACAACCTGCAGGTCGAGGGTGACCTGCGGCGTGACGTCCAGCAGGACATCAAGCGCAAGATGGAGATCGGGGCCTACCAGGGCATCCGTCATCGGCGCGGCCTGCCCGTGCGCGGCCAGCGCACGCACACCAATGCCCGGACCCGCAAGGGTCCGCGCAAGACCGTGGCCGGCAAGAAGAAGGCGAGGTAGCCGTGGCCAAGCCCTCGGCCGGCGGTCGCCGGCCCAAGAAGCGCGAGCGCAAGAACGTCCCGCACGGGATCGCGCACATCAAGAGCTCGTTCAACAACACGATCATCACGTTCACCGATCGCCAGGGCAACGTGCTGTCGTGGGCCTCGGCCGGCAACGTCGGCTTCAAGGGCTCGCGCAAGTCGACGCCGTACGCCGCCCAGATGGCCGCCGAGACCGCGGCCAAGCGGGCCATGGAGCACGGCGTCCGCAAGGTCGACGTGGAGGTCAAGGGCCCGGGGTCGGGCCGCGAGACCGCCATCCGCACCATCCAGCAGATGGGTATCGAGGTGACCGGTATCAAGGACGTCACCCCCGTGCCCCACAACGGCTGCCGCCCCCCGAAGCGGCGGAGGGTCTGATGTCGCGTTACACCGGTCCGCGAGCACGCGTCTCCCGCCGTCTCGGCGTGAACGTCTGGGGCACCAAGGGCGAGATGGTCGCCCTCGAACGGCGCCCCTACCCCCCCGGCGAGCACGGTCGCAGTCGGCGCCGGGGCAACCAGTCCGACTACCTCCTGCAGCTCACCGAGAAGCAGAAGGCCCGCTTCACCTACGGCCTGACCGAGAAGCAGTTCCGGCGCGTCTACGACGAGGCCAGCCGCCGCTCGGGCGTGACCGGCGAGAACATGCTGCGGTTCCTCGAACTGCGGCTGGACAACGTCGTGTACCGCGCCGGCTGGGGCGCCACCCGGCCCCAGGCCCGCCAGCTGGTCAACCACGGCCACATCCTGGTCAACGGTCGTCGGGTCGACATCCCGAGCTACCGGGTGCGCAAGGGCGACGTCGTCGCCCTGTCGGCCAAGGCCAAGGCGATGATCGTCGTGACCTGGAACCGGGACGTGCTCGACCGCGTCCCGCCGCCGTGGCTCGAGACCGGTGCCGAGGGCACCGAGGTCACCGTGCGCGAGCTGCCGCTGCGCGAGCACATCGACGTGCCCGTGCGCGAGCAGCTGATCGTCGAGCTCTACAGCAAGTAAGCCCCTCGCGGGGTCGATCCGAGGTCCGAGAGGAAACGCCATGCTGGTCATTCAGCGCCCCACCGTCGAGCCCCTGGGCGAGGCCGACGGCAACCGTCAGAAGTTCTCCATCGCCCCGCTGGAGCCCGGCTTCGGTCACACGCTGGGCAACTCCCTGCGTCGCACTCTCCTGTCGTCCATCCCCGGCGCAGCCATCACCCAGGTCCGCTTCGACGACGCCCTCCACGAGTTCGACACCATCGCCGGGATCACCGAGGACGTCACCGACCTCCTGCTGAACCTGAAGGACGTGGTCGTGGTCTCCCACAGCGAGGACCCCGTCGAGGTGCGCCTCGACGTGCGGGGCCCCGCCGAGGTCACCGCCGGTGACCTCGAGACCAACCCCGACATCGAGATCCTGAACAAGGACCTCCACATCGCCACCCTCAACTCGAAGGCCCGGCTGGCGCTGGACCTGACCATCGAGAAGGGCCGGGGCTACCGCTCGGGCGACCGGGACGCCGAGGAGACCACCATCGGCATCATCCCCCTCGACGCCATCTACGCCCCCGTGCGGCGGGTGACCTTCGAGGTCGAGGCCACCCGGGTCGAGCAGGAGACCGCCTTCGACGCCCTGGTCCTCGACATCGAGACCGACGGTTCGATCACCCCCCGCGACGCCCTGGCCTCCGCCGGCGGCACGCTGCGGGCCCTCGTCGCCCTCGTCGAGGAGGTCAGCGACGAGCCCCAGGGCCTCGAGCTGACCGAGGCCGGGCCCCAGGTCGCCGGCTCGCCCGACCTCGACCTGCCCATCGAGGACCTCGACCTCTCCGAGCGTCCCCGCAACTGCCTCAAGCGGGCCCAGGTCAACACTGTGGGCGAGTTGCTGGAGAAGAGCGAGGACGACCTGCTGGCCATCACCAACTTCGGCCAGAAATCCCTCGACGAGGTCATCGCCAAGCTCGACGAGCGCGGCCTCACCCTCAAGGGTGGCCCCGCCACCACCGTCCCCGCGGAGTAACCATGCCCACCCCCCGCAAGGCGCGTCGCTTCGGCGGCTCCGCCAGCCACCAGAAGGCGATGATGGCCAACCTGGCTGCCTCGCTCTTCGCCGCCGAGTCCATCGTGACCACCGAGGCCAAGGCCAAGGCCCTGCGCCCCGTCGCCGAGAAGCTCATCACCAAGGCCCGCGAGGACTCGGTCCACCGCCGGCGCCAGGCCGTCGCCTACCTCCGCGACGAGGAGATGGTGGCCAAGCTCTTCGACGACATCGGCCCCCGCTACGAGGACCGGCCGGGTGGCTACACCCGCATCCTCAAGCTCGGCCCCCGCCACGGCTACAACGCGCCGTGGGCCCGCATCGTGTGGGTCTAGGTCTGGTCGCGGCCGATGCGGAGCTTCGGCCGCGAGTTGATACGGCCGTCCTCCGGGGATGGCGGAGCCACACCCTGCGGACGACGATCTCCCGAGGACGCCGCTTCGGCGGCGTCCTCGTGCGTTGACCCCCGCGGCCCCGGCTCTCGCGCGGCCCTACAGTCCTCCTCGATGACCCTTTTCGACCCTTCGTCGGGTGCTGATGCGCGGCTCGAGGTCGAGGTCGTGCGGGTGAAGCTGGTGGTGGCCTACGACGGGGCGGGGTTCCACGGGTTCTGGCCCAACGACGGGGTGCGGACGGTGGGGGGGACCCTCGTCGAGGCGCTGGAACGGGTGCTGGGCGCCCCCATCGAGATGACCTGTGCGGGGCGGACCGACACGGGGGTGCACGCGTCGGGGCAGGTGGTGACCTTCGACGCGCCGGCCGAGGGTCTGGACCTCGGGCGGGTGCAGCAGGCGGTGAACCGGCGCTGTGGGCCCGAGCTGGTGGTGCGGGCGGCCGAGGAGGTGGACCCGGGGTTCGACGCCCGGGGGTCGGCCCGGGCCCGGACCTACCGGTACACGGTGCTGACCACGCCCTGGCCCGACCCGTTCCGGGCGGCCACGTCGTGGCACGTCCCCGGACCCCTCGACCTGCGGGCCATGCAGCTGGCCTGTGACCCCCTGATCGGCAGCCACGACTTCTCCTCGTTCTGCCGGCGCCCGAAGGTGGCCGAGGGAGCCGAGCCGGTCTCGCTCACCCGGCGCGTGCTCGACGCCCGCTGGGAGGACCAGCAGGACGGCACCCTGCGCTTCGAGATCCGGGCCAACGCCTTCTGCCACCAGATGGTGCGCTCGGTGGTGGGCCTCCTCGTCGACGTCGGCCGGGGTCGCCGGCGGGCCGGTGACGTGCTCGGCCTGATCCGGGCCCGGGACCGCCAGGTCGTGCCGTCGCCGGCCCCGCCCCAGGGGCTGTGCCTCTGGTCCGTCGAGTACGAGGACGACGAGTAGGGGTCCGTGCACGCCTTCCTCGCCGCCCTCGGGCTGGTCTTCGTGGCCGAGCTGGGGGACAAGACCCAACTGGTCGCCCTCGGGTTCGGGGCCCGCCACCGGCTGGCCCCGGTCCTCACCGGCATCACCATCGCCTACGCCGCCACCAACCTGCTGTCGGTCGTCATCGGGGGCGTGCTCGGCGCCACCCTGCCCACCCGGGCCATCGGCGTCGGGGGCGGTCTGTTGTTCCTCGGCTTCGCCGTCTGGACCCTCCGGGGCGGCGACGAGGACGACGACGAGCTGGTCGAGGACGACCACCGGTCGGTGGTCTGGACCGTGGCCGGGGCCATGTTCGTGGCCGAGTTGGGGGACAAGACCATGCTGGCGACCGCCACCCTGGCGGCCACGGGCAACCCGGTCCTCGTCTGGTGCGGGGCGACCGTCGGGATCATCCTGAGCGGCGCCCTGGGCGTGCTCCTGGGCCGGGCCTTCGGGACCCGCCTGCCCGAGCGGGTCACCCGCATCGGGGCCGCCGTGCTCTTCGCCGTGTTCGGCCTCGGCCTCCTCGTCACCAGTTGGTGACCCGCCCGCCCCGGGTTGCCGCCGGGCCGGGGCGCTCGTATCGTTGGCGGGCGCTCCCGTGGGCCTTCCTCGCCCATCGAGCGGCTACCCGCAAGTTCTTCCCGAGACAGGTTGCGCCGTGCCCACCTACACCCCGAAGGCCAGTGAGATCGAGCGGTCCTGGCACCTCGTCGACGCCGAGGGCCTGGTCCTGGGCCGGATGGCCAGCGAGGTCGCCCGCATCCTGCGCGGCAAGCACAAGCCGACCTTCGCCCCCCACATCGACACCGGAGACCACGTGGTCGTCGTCAACGCCGACAAGATCGTGCTGACGGCGGGCAAGGCCGAGCGCAAGGTCATCCACCGCCACTCGGGCTACCCCGGTGGCCTCAAGTCCCGGACCTACGCCGAGGCCCTCGACCGCGACGCGGCCGAGGCCGTGCGCCGGTCCATCGTCGGCATGCTGCCGAAGAACCGCCTCGGCCGGGCCATGGCCTCCAAGCTCAAGGTGTACGCCGGCCCGACCCACCCCCACGGCGCGCAGGACCCCCAGCCGCTGGACCTCGAACACACCCGGGCCCGTACGGCCGACTGACGGAGAGACCACCGAGATGCCCGCACCCCTCGTCCAGACCACCGGCCGCCGCAAGCGCTCCATCGCCCGTGTCCGGGTCCGCCCCGGCACCGGTGAGGTGACGGTCAACGGCAAGCCCGTGGCCGACTACTTCCCGTCCGAGAGCCAGGTCGTGCACGCCACCGAGCCGCTGCGCATCGTGACCCTCGATCAGGGCTACGACGTCGACGCCACCATCCACGGCGGCGGCTACTCCGGCCAGGCCGGCGCCCTGCGCCTGGGCATCGCCCGGGGCCTCGTCGAGCTGCACCCCGACGAGCGCACGGCGCTCAAGACCGAGGGCATGCTCACCCGCGACTCCCGCAAGAAGGAGTCCAAGAAGTACGGCCTCAAGAAGGCCCGGAAGGCTCCGCAGTACTCCAAGCGGTAGGCGGGTGACCCTCCGCTTCGGCACCGACGGGGTCCGGGGGCGAGCCGACACCGAGCTGACCACCGAGCTGGTCACGGCCCTGGGCCGCGCCGCGGCCCGGGTCCTGGGTGGCGCCGAGGTCGTGGTCGGCCGGGACACCCGACGCTCGGGTCCCCGCATCGAGGCCGACCTGGCCGCCGGCTTCACCGCCGAGGGCGTGCCCGTGGTCGACCTCGGGGTCGTGCCCACCCCGGCGGTGGCCCACGCCTCGGTCACCCGGGGCGTCACCGGGGCCATGATCTCGGCCTCGCACAACCCCTTCGAGGACAACGGGATCAAGTTCTTCGCCCCCGGCGGCCGCAAGCTGAGCGACGAGGTCGAAGCGCGGCTGGAGGCTGAAGTGGACGCCCTCCTGACCGCCGTAGGCCCCACCGCCGAACCAGACCGTCCCGGTCCCGAGGACCCCGGTGCCGGCCGGGCCTGGGCCGCGGCGGTGGCGGCATCGGTCCCCGCCGGCTGCCTCGACGGCCTGCACCTCGTCGTCGACTGTGCCAACGGGGCCGCCTCGGCGTGGGCCCCCGCCGTCCTCGCCGACCTGGGGGCCCGGGTCGAGGTCCTCCACGCCGCCCCCGACGGGGTCAACATCAACGCCGACTGCGGCTCGACCCACCCCGGCGACCTGCAGGCCGCCGTGGTCGCCGCCGGAGCCGACGCGGGGCTGGCCTTCGACGGGGACGCCGACCGGGTGCTGGGCGTCGACGCCGACGGCCGCCTCGTCGACGGTGACCACCTCATCGCCATCTGCGCCGCCGACCGCCAGGATCGGGGCGAGCTGGTCGACGACACGGTCGTGGTCACGGTGATGACCAACCTCGGGTTCCGCCTGGCCATGGAGGCCCGGGGCATCCGGGTGGTCGAGACCGCGGTGGGGGACCGTTACGTCCTCGAAGCCCTCGATGCGGGGGGCTGGTCCCTGGGCGGCGAGCAGTCGGGGCACGTGATCTTCCCGGGCCTGGCCACCACCGGCGACGGCCTCCTCACCGGGGTCCAGGTGCTGGCCGCGGTGACCCGGGCCGGTACCACGCTGGCCGAGGCGGCCACCGTGATGACCTCGTTGCCCCAGGTGCTCGTCAACGTCCGCACCGCCCGGCACCACCCCGACGTGGCCGCCGCCCTCGCCGGCCCCATCGCCGAGGCCGAGGCCCGGCTGGGGGCGACGGGGCGGGTCCTGGTGCGGGCCAGCGGCACCGAGCCCCTGGTGCGGGTGATGGTCGAGGCCGCCGACCAGGAGCAGGCCGACCGGGAGGCCGCCGCCCTCGCCGCCGCCGTCGAGTCCCTGCCCGAGCCGCCTCCGTAGACTCCCCGGCGAGGGGCGCGGGCACGCCATGTACGCCACCCAGGAGACACCAAGCACATGTGCGGGATCATCGCCGTCGTCCGACGGCCGTCGACCCGAGTTCCGGCGACCAGTGCCGAGGTGCTGGACCTGCTGGAGGCCGCCGCCGCCGGGGTGGCCACCGTGCCCGACCTGGTCCCCGGTCCCGAGGTGGCCGACCTGCTGGTGGCCGCCGCCGCCCCCCTCACCGCCGCCGACGCCCTGCTGCGGGGCGCGCCGGGCGTGACGACCCTGCTGGCCGACCCGACCCTCGCCCCCCGGGCCGACGCCCTGGTGGCGGTGGTCGACGGGGCCGCCGACGCCGTCGAGGAGGCCCTCGACCGGGCGGCCGCCGACGGGGCCGAGGTCGAGGCCGTCAACGCCGCCCTGGCCACCGTCCGGGACGCCGCCTGGGCGCTCCGCCGCGACCGGCTCCCGACCGCCGAGCGGGTGGCCGCCCTGGCCGGTCCCGACGTCGCCCCCGCCGCCACCGCCGCCTACCTGTC